>JANWHL010000077.1 GCA_025450405.1 Ktedonobacterales bacterium | reverse complement strand
CGTCGTGAGTCGTCGTGAGCCATGCGCCAACGCTTGGGCCGCTATGCTGAGGGGCCAGCGAGGGGCAGTGTGAACCAGAAGGTCGATCCCTCGCCCGGCGTGCCCTCCACCCCCACCAATCCGCCGTGATGCTCCACAATGGTCCGGCTGATGTACAGGCCCAGGCCCAGGCCAATCGCGGATCCGCTCCGCTCCGCAACTCCCTCGGCACGATAGTAGCGGCCCCAGACCCGGTCGCGCTCCTCGGGTGGCAGACCCAGCCCGCGGTCTCTTACGGCCACGCGGACATACCCGGCCAGGTCGCCACGCTCTGTCCGCACCCGGACCGTGACGGGGCGGCCCGGTGGCGAATACTTGAGCGCGTTGCTCAAAAAATTCGCCACGACCTGCTCGATCCGACTCGGGTCGGCCAGCACGACGATACTTCGTCGCCCCGCCGGGAGATTCAGATGGATGGTCCGACCCGGCCAAACCATGCGCTGCGCCTCCACCGCCTCGCGCACCACGCCCAGCAGATCGCACCGCTCCGGGCGCGGTTCCAATTTGCCCTCGTGGATGCGCGAAACATCCAGCAGATCGCCCACCAGGCGGTTGAGTCGTTGCGCGTGGCGCTCGCCTCGCAGCGCCAACCCCAACACGCCGTCCAGTCGCTGGCTCAGGTCGAGCGCGGGCGGTTGGCCCGTCGCGCTGGCGGTGGCCAGTGCGCCCAGGCGCGTGGCCAGCAACTGCAGGTTGGCGTAGATGACCGTTAGTGGCGTGCGCAGCTCATGGCTGGCGATGCCGACGAACTCATCCATCCGGCGCTGGGCGTCGCGCAGGGCCCGTGCTGACTCTTCGGCCCGGCTCCGCGCCTCGTGAATGTCGTCGCATGTACCAATCCACTCGCGAAGGACGCCGCCCGCGTCGATGCGCGGCACCGCACGCACGCGCATCCACCGATACACTCCGTCCGAGCGCCGCAGCCGGCACTCCACGTCGTACACCCGGCGCATGATCAGCGAAGCCGTCCATTCGGCCAGCGCGGCCGGACGATCCTCCGGATGCACCCCGTCGAGCCACCCACGCCCTCTGGCCGCTTCTTCCCCCTGGCCCTCGCGGGTTGGACCCTCGCGGAGCGTGCCCGCATACGCGCGCCAACCTGGCGCGTCGTCCACCTGGCCATCGGCGCGCGCTGTCCAGACCATCTGCCCGCTGGCCGCGGCCAGCGCCGCGAAGCGGCCCTCGCTCGCGCGCAGCCGGGCACGCAGCCCGGCGATCTCAGTGTCAGCGCCGCTGGTGTCGCGTGCGCCCGGTTCGCGTGCGCCCGGCGCACCGGCGACGCCGTCCAGGTCGCGCGTGTCGCGCGTGGTGGGCGTGCCGGACACTCCAGCGCTGGGCGGCGGTGCCGTTGGCACGACCATCCCCGTGTCGGGCGGGTTCTTCACAGGCGCATCACCGAGGGTCCTCCGCTCCCGCTGGTATCCACGGAAGGACGATTTGGCCGCAAGACCTGGGCCAGATTCGGCACATGAGCCGGCAATGATGCCCGACTGAGATAGTCGCCGCGGGCCAATTTTGACGTCACGGCGCGATACGCGTTCCGGTTGCCCGTTTTGGCGTTTATATGTATCACGTGGGATTGACGGCCATGACTTGTGACGGGCGTCGAGGTGCTCCACAAGCGCAACGGGACGGCGTGGGCCGGAGGGGATCGGCATGGGCAAGAACGGTGACGGCGTTGGCGGCGACGGCATGGGCCGTGAGGAGCGATTTGACTGCCTCACACCAGAAGAGTTCGGCGAGCTCTTCACTCGCTACAGTGTGGACTTGTACACGTTTGCCCGAAGCATCGTCCACATTCGGGAAGATGCGCGGGATGTGGTGAGCAAGACATTCCTGGCCGCTTGGCTGGCCACACTCTCACTCACCCCGCCATTTGTTCGTGGCGCGGATGAGCAGCATCGGCGTCATTGGCTATACAAGAGGGCGAAATGGACGGCGCTCAACATTTTGCGGGGTCCCACCATCATCACATTCGATCCCGTCGATGCGGACGACACCGATGCTTCCGCGCGTCCGCTGCGCTACGTGGAGCCGATGCCGATTGACAATCGGATTGTCGAGCGCATGGTGATGGATGCCGCGCTCGCGTCATTGGACCCGCTCCAGGCGGCTTGTCTGGTGCTCTCCGGTCAAGGGTTCAGCCGCGCCGAGATCGCCGACATCTTGGGCCTCACGTCCAATCAGGTGAAGCGGATCCTCCCCCGTGCCATGGAACGCCTGCGTCAGGTCTATTTCGGCGAGATCGCCGACCGCGCTCCGCGACGAGATGCGGAGGAGGGCGAAGAACAGGGCACTGACACTGACCAATAGGGGCGCACACCACCTGTTCAATCGCACGGGAGATACCACATGCACGCCGCGGAACACAATGACGACGCTCAGCCTTCTAGTCCTGGTTCGTTGTGCGGGCAATTCGCGCCGATGCTGCCGTTGCTGCGCGTTCGTTGGCTGAACACCGACGAGGAGTACTACCTGCGCGAGCATCTCGCCGACTGCGCCTGGTGCCGAGGTTTGCTGGCAGGCTACGACGTCGTGACCGATGCGCTCGAGCGGTACGTGACGGCGTATCCATCCGATTGGGAGTGCCGCATTTCAGAGGCCGCCTATGCGGAGACTGGCGGCATCCCATATTCGGTCGAGTCGCCCGCGGATGCGCTTGACCCGCTGTCGGGAGCCACGGCGTCTGAGGCCGTGGCGCCTGCGCTAGACGAAAAGGCCAGCAGCGTTGAAGAAGGCATCGCCGACTCAGATGGCGATCTGCCCCACTCGCCGCGGCCCGACCAAGCCGCGGGCCGCGGCGCGCGGAGGAGCGATACTACCAGCGCGGGCGGGCGAAACCAACACGCCGACGATCGGCGGTCCGCGTCCCGCGTGCAACGCACGGGCGCTGTCCGTTCCTGGCTGGACACACCAGCCGAACCGGCCGAGATGCCGTCGCCAGGCGATTCAGCCGAAGTGGGGAGGGCTCTCTCCCGGTGTTATGTCGCCATCAAGGTCGGCCAGTATCACCAGGCGCGCATCATCGCGGAGAGCGCGGCGCATGTCGCCATGTCGCGCCGCCAACAGATCCGTGTGTGGTACGTGCTGGCCATGGCCGCCACCGGGCTGGGAGACCCCACGCTCGCGCTTGGCTTCCTCGATCAGGCGCTGGACAGTCTTGGCGGACGTCCTGTAGACGCGTTGCCCTGGGATGACCTGAGCGTGTGCGCGGCGCTCGCCTATTTGCGGGCGGCGGCCAGCCTGGAGCTCCAGCGCTACGACGAGTCGGCGGAGTACTACTCGCTGGCGCTGGAGGCGTTGCGGGCCCTCAGCCCCGAACACAGCCGCGAGAACGCGGACCTGGAGCTCGAGATCTTGACCCAGATGGGTTACCACGACTTCGCGGCGGCGGACTTTGTGCAATGCGAGCGCCGTGTGGAGGCCGCGCGACGCCTTCTCCCAACTGCCGCGGCCAGCCCGCTGCAAGGCGCCGCCGTCGAATGGATCGCCACCTTGCTCGATCGCTGGCGCGGCGATTCCTGGCCGGCGCTCGGTCGGGCTCTCGCCACCCTGGAGGCCTATGCGGCCGCCGGACCGTCAAAGTCGCTGGGCCGCATCCAGACCGTGGTCGCGGATATCGCCCTCGACCTGGCGGAGACGTTGCCCCAGGACCCGCTCATTTCCGCGCGCGCCGAGTTCCTCACCCTCGCGGCCAGGCACGCGGACAACGCGATCCAGCTTGCGGACGCGTGCGGCGATACGCCTGGCGCGGGCATCGCGCGGTTGGCGCGCATCCGATGGAGCCGGCTGGCGAGCCGCAACGAGGACCGGCGCAAGGCGATCGCGGCGGTCGAAGCCACGGCGCGCCGGCTCGACGATCGGCCGCTGCTCGGGCAGGCCCTGACGGCCATGGCCGGCGAGTTGCTCGATCGCGATCTCCCAGATGCCGCCGGGGCGTGCTTCCGCGACGCCATCACGACGTTGAGCGCGAGTCGCGCGCCAGCCCTCGCCGTCTGGCCGCGCCGCGCCCTGCTGCGCGCCAGCGAGCGGAGCGACGATTGACTGGATGGGGAGCGTTTCGCGCCCGTCTTCAGACCTTCTACCAAGCATCCACACCGCTATTCACGGAGGAGCGACTTCACCATGCCGACCTACACTGCGACCGCACTTCCCGCACGCCGCGCGCGGACGCCGTTAAACTGGCGCGCCGTTCTGCTGTGCCTCGCCCTCGTCCCCAGCGTATGGATCGACCTCGCGACGCGCGCGCCAGCCCACAACTGGCTGGCGTCGTTCCACGTCGCGGCACTCATCCCCTGCGACGCGATGCCGTTTCCCTGTTAACAGGCCAGGTTCCTCTCCCGGCCACTGGTTCGGCCACATGCCCTCATGCGCTATCATGAGCTGGCGGCAACCAGGAATGCCCGCGTGACCTAATCGGGGAGAACCCAAACGTGGCGCGGCGCGCTGACGATGACGCCGATTCGCTGGAGCGAGCCCTCGCCCCGCGACGCGGCCATCGCTGGCGTGCGCTCGCGCTCGGGGCGCTTGTACTGGCGGTGTGCGCCGCCGTCTTTGGCGCGATCTCCTCTCGATCGCTGTTGACTGCCCACTCACCCACGGTTCGTCCCGCTGTTCACCACAACCAGCCCTGCCCCGCGCGGGTCACCAGCCGTCCGACCGAGATCACCATTCAGCCCGACCGCGACGGCATCGGCCTGGTGCAAAACCTCGCGTGGTCGCCGCTGGGAACCTGCATCGCCGTCCTGGCTACCCAGACCACCCGGAGCGGCGCTCCTGGCCCTCCACTCCTTGCCACCTACGCCCCCACCACTGGCACGCTCCTGTCTCTGGTCCCCCTCACCACCGCCCTCACCCGCGCGCTCGCTGGCAACCCGCGCGCCACCGCGTCGCTCAGCGGGCTGAGCGTGGAATATGGCGACCCACTCTGGCTCCCCGACGGCCAGCATGTCGTCATCACCGTGACCGCGCTGACGCCCGATGAACTGACACCACGCTTGGCTGGCGTGCTGCTCGTGGATGACCAGGGACTCCAGCCGCACGCCCTCCTGGTGCCCTCGGGAAGCACGCCGCCCGTCGTGGAGTGGGATCTCGCCAGCGGAGGCGCCCAGGTCATCACCGCGCTCCCCCCGGCCCTCGACTATCGCTGGGACCCCGATGGCACCTTGCGGCCCGTCACCACCCTCACCACGACAGCGCCTCCGCCCACTCCCGCCCTGTCGCCCATCGGTGATCCCGCTGGCGGCCCGTCGTTCACCGTGTGGCAGCCGGGACTCGTCTACATCGCGTTGGCGCCGCCCACACCGGGCGCGAACGTCGCCCTCCCCGGTGCCTATGTCTGGCAAACCAACTTCGCCGCGCTCGCCCCGGACGGCCGCCACCTGATCACTGGCCTGAACGTCACGGACCGTCTGGAACCCCGCGGCCGCCGGTTGCCCAGCCGGCGCCAGCTCGCGGACCTCCACCTGGACCAGGCAGCCGTTCTGCCGATGCGCGACCCGAGCCTCGAAGCGATTCTCGACGCCCTGAATCCGCTCGGCCCACCCGTTAGTGAGACCCCGACCATCCTCTCCTGGAGTCCCAATGGCCGCCTGCTGGCCACACGACCCGGGTTCATCCAGTTTGGCCTGTCCCCACGCCCGCTGGAGGTCTATGACTGCGCGACGGGTCGGCGTGTCGCCTCACTCGGCGCCGGGCTCAGCCCCGGCGAGGCTTTCGGCGATGGCTTCCGGCCGCGCTGGTCGCCCGACAGCACGCGCCTGGCCGCGTACGACTTCGACCCCCAAACCCGCCTCGGCGTCCTCACCATCTGGAACATCGCCAGCATTGCCAACCCGGGCGGCCGGATCTAGACCGCATTGTTCCCGGCCACATGGTTCACCAAGGTCGCGTCGTGCCGTGTCGACGTGGCTCCCCCTCACCCCGCCGCGCGCTTCCTTCCGCCTCCCCCTCGCCATCGCGATGGCGAGGGGATTGGGGGGTGAGGACCCCTCGGGGGCCGGGGGTGAGGACCCCGCGCTACTCGGCGAGGCGTACGCGCAGAATCCCCGGCGCGCAGCGCAGCCACAGCTCGCGCCCGTCCACCCGGTAGGGCTCCTCCCACCGATCGGCCTCCCCCGACGCCGCGCCGGGTATATAGTCGAGCGCCTCCGCCACGGCAAAGCGCCGTCCAGCCACCACGATCGCAATCGGGCCGCCCCAGTACGCGGCGCCGCGAATGAAGTTGAAGGCCCAGCGCGCGGACCGGTCAGGCGTGACGTTGAAGTCGTCTGGCCCCGGCATGGGCTCGTACGAGCCCGCCCCAGAGCCCGCCAGGCACGGCCGCACCGTCCCCGCCGCCAGGTCGCGGAGCACGCGCGCGAGCAGCCGCCCGCCAATCTCCGCACAGCGGTCCTCCAGCACGTCCCCCGCGATCCCATCTGGGACCGCGATCGGCTCCTGGGCGAGTATCTCGCCGCCGTCCAGCGTGGCGTCCATCCGGTGTACCGTCACCCCGGTCTCCGACTCACCCGCCCGGAACGTCCAGAAAAGTGGCGCTGGCCCGCGATGTGCCGGCAGCGGGGAGGGATGGAGGTTCAGCCAGCCATAGCGAGCCAGATCCAGCAGTGCCGTGGGCACGCGCCGCGGCCAGCAGGCCACACAGACCGCATCAGGCGCCAGCGCGGCCAACCGCGCGCGTACGTTCGGGTCGCGCTCGCGGCCGACGGCCAGCACCGGGATGCCGCGCTCCCAGCCCAGCGTCATGATTGACGCCTCGCGGTGCGATGTCAGAAGGGGCAGCGTCGAGCGCGGGACGGCGCGTGGTGCCTCGGACCAGATCGCTGGCACTCCTCCCGGTTCCGCGCCGCGGTCCGTGGCCTTAGCGCCACCCGCGGGCGGCGCGTCTCCGGCTTCCGCCGCCACCAGCACGCCGCGCACGTCCGCGCCCGCCGCCAGCAGCGCGGCGAGCGCAATGCGCGAGAACGACCCGCGCATGCCCGCGAAGACCACCCGTGGACCGCCGGCGCTGGCGCGAGGGCCCACCGCGAGCGGGGCGGCGTCCGTCGGGGATCGATCCATCCGTGCGCTCCTTGTCGCCCTCGCGCGGCGGCAGCTATACTTTCGTAAGTACGGCTGATATACTATGAGAGGTATTCTACGCCGGGCGTGAGCCTGGATGGTCGCGGAGAACGGAGAGGTGCTCATGCCGCGAATGGTCGAGTGCGTGAAGTTGGGGCGCGAGCTCCCGGGGCTGGACAAGCCGCCGTTCCCAGGCGAATTGGGCGATCGCATCTATGAGCACGTGTCCCGTCAGGCCTGGGAGATGTGGCCGGCTCAGGCGACAATCATCATTAACCACCTCGGGCTGAGCATGGGCGATCCAGAGGCGCGCGCGGTGCTGCGCGAGCAGATGGAGCAGTTCTTCTTCGGCGACCAGGACCAGAGCCAGCAGCCCGAAGGGTGGTCACCGCCCCCAGCCAAAGGCGGCGCCCCCGCCGCCGCTCCGCGCAAGAAATGAGATCCCCGGGCGCCGTCCTGCTGGTTTCGTGCTACGAACTGGGCCACCAGCCACTCGGCCTCGCCGAGCCGCTGGCCATCCTCCGCGCCGCCGGGTACGCGCCCGCCGCCGTGGATACCGCCGTCGAGCCGCTGCCGGACACCGCGGTCGTGGCCGCGCGGCTGGTCGCGATCTCCGTGCCCATGCACACCGCCCTCCGGCTGGGCGTCGCGGTCGCGCGCCGCGTGCGGGCGCTCAATCCCGCCGCGCGCGTCGTCTGCTATGGTCTCTATGCCGCCCTGAACGCGCGCTATTTGCTGCGCGAGGCGGCCGACGCCGTGCTCGGCGGTGAGGTCGAGCCCGCTCTGCTCGCCCTGGTCCGCGCACTGGAAGACGGCCGCTGGGTCACCGATAGTCCCGACGACCCCATCCCCGGCGTGACCACGCGCGCCGTGGTCTCTCCGCCGGCACTCACGCGCGCGCCGTTCGCTGTGCCCGCGCGCGACACCCTGCCCCCACTCGACCGCTACGCCCGCCTGCGCCGTGGCGACGAAGCGCTGCTGGCCGGCTACGTGGAGGCCACCCGCGGCTGCCTCCACACCTGTCGCCACTGCCCCATCACCCCGGTATACGGCGGCCGCTTCTTCGCCGTGCCCCGCGCGATCGTGCTGGATGACATCCGCCAGCAGGTCCGGGCCGGCGCGCGCCACATCACCTTTGGCGATCCCGACTTCCTCAACGGCCCGACGCACTCGCTGCGCATCACGCGCGCGCTCCACGCCGAGTTCCCCGACGTCACCTTCGACGCCACCATCAAGGTCGAGCACATCCTGGAGCACCGCGCCCTCTTCCCCGAGCTCCGCGACCTCGGATGCGCCTTCATTGTCTCGGCCGTCGAGTCTCTGAGCGACACCGTCCTGTCCCGCCTCGACAAGGGCCACACACGGGCCGATGTCGCCGTGGCACTTGACATCCTGCGTGCCGCCGCCATCCCCCTCCGCCCCACTCTGGTCGCCTTCACCCCCTGGACGACGCTTGACGACTACCTCGACGTGCTCGATTTTGTCGCCGCGCACGGGCTCATCGATCAGGTGGACCCCATTCAGTACGCCATCCGTCTGCTCGTGCCGCCGGGCTCCGCGCTCCTCGATCTCCCCGATGCCCCCGCTTGGCGCGGCGCGCTCGACGACGCGAACTTCACCTACCGCTGGGACCACCCCGACCCGCGCATGGACCAGCTCTACCACCACGTGAGCGCCGCCGTGGAAGCCGGCCGCGCGGCCGGCGCGGACTCCAGCGCCACCTTTGCCGCTGTCCGCGGCCTGGCGCTCTCCGCCGCCGGGCGCCCGGTGCCCACTGTACCCGATACCACCGAGACCGACCGCGAGCTCGTGCTGGCGGCGCGGCGCCCCGTCCCCCATCTCACCGAATCGTGGTTCTGCTGAGCGGAACCCGCCGCGGACCAGTTTGGCCCGCCTCGATGAATGCCGCTATCAGCGCGGCGTCTCCGGCCCCGGCGTGAACGGCGCCCCGTGGCCCGGCACGATGCGACTCGCCACCCGCAGCACCCGCGCCCGCCCAGCGTGGAGCGCGGCCAGATCGCTCGCGAGCGGATCCTCGGCGGGGCCGCCAGCGTGCCACCACAAATGCGTGAAGGCGACAGGCCCGCCCGGCGTGCCCACCAGCGTGGTGATGTCTTCGCGCGTGTGGCCGGGCGTCTCGATGAGCAGTATGGACGGCGAGACCTGATAACCCTCCGCCGGCCGGCTCTCCCAGATGTCGCCATGGTAGATCGCCCAGTGGTCGTGGACGCGCGCGTTGGGGAAGAGCGCGGCATTCAGGGTGTGATCGGGATGGTGGTGCGAGAGGATCACGTCCGTGATCGCCGCCGGCGACTCCCCGAGCGCCAAGAGCGGGTCGAGGATCGCGCGCTGGCTCGGCACCATCCCCGGATCGATCACCACCCGCGCGGCGCCATCGCGCACGTAGGCCACCGTCGACGCCACGTGGTCGCCCACGTAGCCCGTGAAGAGGATGTGGACCTCGGCCTGGCCCGCCGTGGGATGGTCGCGCTCCGTCATGCGTCCCGCTCCTGTTCGCTGGCCCTCGCGTCCCGCCCCACCAGTCCCGGTGCCCGTGGTTCGCTATGGGCCGTATGGTCGCCGAGTGCCCCATGTGCCCCATGTGGACCGACCGGCATGACGAGCGGGATCAGCGGAATCTCGGGGGCGATGTCGAAGCGTAGGCACGCGTGGGCCGCCCGCAACGCCGCCTCCGCCTCCGCCGGGGTCTCCGCGCGCGCGAAGATGAACCCCAGATAGCTCGCGCCCTCTGGCAGTGGCACCAGTGGGTAATGCGCCCGCGCCGTGATCTCCACACCCTCCACGCCCGGGACCGCGCGCGCCTCGTCCACCCCGTGATAGCCGCGGAGCACCCCCCCACGCGGGATCGGGATCATCATCACGCCCGCCGCGCGTCCGCTGCGCGCCAGTTCGGGCAGCGCCATCCCCGCCGCGTGGCGCAGGATCAGCTCTTCCAGGCACACATCGGTGCCAAACTGGAGCACGCTGGAGCACAGCCCGCCAATGCTCCGTGCGGCCACCTCCAGCAGCCAGGGACCGCGCTCGTTGACTCGCAGCTCCGCGTGGATCGGCCCCTCCCGCAGCCCAATCGCCGCGAGCGAGCGCGCCGTCATTTCCGCGATGGCCTCCTGCACCTCAGGGGTGAGCCGTGACGGGGTAATGTAGAGCGTCTCCTCGAAAAACGGCCCTTCGAGTGGGTCCGGCTTGTCGAAGAGCGCCAGCACGTGCAGCTCGCCGCCGGTCAGCAGCCCCTCCAGCGCCACCTCGACGCCTGGGAGGTAGTCCTCCACGAGGATCTCATCGCTGCCCGGCCCGCCCTCGGACTCCAGCATGCGGCGCAGCCGCCCGAAGGCCGCGACAAACTGGTCCGGGTCGTCGGCACGAATCACCCCGCGGCTGCCGGAGAGGCGCAACGGCTTCACCACGCACGGGTAGCCGACCCGCATGGCCGCCCCCGCGGCATCCACATCGCGGCTGAAGCGGCGGAACGTCGGGACAGGCACCCCTCCCGCCGCCAGCGCCTCGCGCATCACGCCCTTGTCACGCGCGGCCAGCGCCGCGCGCGGTGGGTTGTGGCGCAGACCGAGCCCCGCGCTCGCCAGGGCCGCCACCAGGGCGGCGCTATCGTCAAGCGAGAGGATCGCGTCCAGCGGCGTGTCACGGGCGAATGCGACGATGGCATCCGCCGCCGCCTCCGGGTCGCTGAAGTCGAAGCTCAGCGCCCCCGGCCATTGCATGGCGAGCGCGGCGGGCAGATCAACGCCGCGCAGCACCTCCACCTCTGCCGCGCCAGCCGCATTGGCGAACGCGCCCGCCCGATAGGTAGCCGGCGCGGCGAGCATGAGCACACGCTTGCGCGAGCCAGCCGCATCCCCGCGGCCAGGGACGGGCACCTCCTGGTCGCGAACCGCCGCGCATCCATGCGGATCAAGTGCATCCGGGTCAGCTTCACGCGGATTGGTTTCACACGGATCAGGTGCGCGCGGATCAAATGTGGCGGCCGCCCCGGCCGGATGAGTGGTGTTCGTCATGCCTCGCCTCGCGCCCGTTCCTTTCGCTTGAGTCCTCGCTCGTAGCATACCGCACGCGACACGCGCGTGACACCGCGGGGACCGGAACGGAACGCGAGACGGAGACGCATGCGGGCGCCGTCAGACGACCATCGCCGTTGGCGGACTATCACCGGTGTCGATGCGCGCGAGCGCCTGGCCCAGCGGCATGGCGCCCGTCAGCAGCGCGTTCAGAACCGCCGCGTCACGCGTGACCGTCCCGACGCCCGCCAGGATCGCGTGCTCCAGCTGCTCGTCCACCAGCACGCTGCCCAAGACCGGAATGGCGACCGCGAAGCGGATCTCGCCGTCCACGTGATCGCGGCAATAGCGCCCAAGTAAGATGTAGAAATTGCGCGCCATCAGGTACACGCACGCGTCGTTCTCCGCGGATGGCCGAACGGGGTGATAGCCAGCCATGCCGCGACCCGGCACCACCGGCACCTGCAGGATGGCGGTTTGGCGCTCTTCATCCACAAAGATGACCATCGTCACGTTCTCGAATGACGTGAGCAATCCCTCTTCCATGCGCGCATAGCGCCATTGACGCCGCTGAAAAATGTCCTCGATGCTGGCCAGGGTCAGCGCCGGGCGGCGGAACGGTCCCATCCCTGGGCTCCTTTCCCCAGTGGCGTCCCCAGGCGTGGGTCTTGCGCGCCATACGTCCCCCGCGCCGCTGGCAGGCCGGCGGCCGGCGCGGCATTGGCGGCGCGGCCGGTGGGATCGGCCGCGGAGAGGGAATTGGTCCACGTGGGTGGGTGCGCCAGGGCGAACGCCACCATCGGCTTGCCTCGGCCCAGGACGCGACGGTCCGCCCCCGTCGCGCTCTCGTGCGCGGCGGCGTCACGTCCCGCCAGACGTAGCTTCCCGAACATGCGTGCTCCTTTCGGGCGCGCACTCGGGCGCCCGACGAAGCGGGACGCACGGCCGGTGCCAGCGGAGCGGGCGGGCGGGCAGGTATCAGGCGACCGCTGGTGGGGCCCCCGCGCCGCGATCGAGGACCGCCAGTGCCTGCGCCAGCGACATCTGCCGCGTCAGGATGGCGTTGATCACTGGCGCGTGCAGCGTCACGGTGCTGCCGGCTACGAGGATCGCGTGCTCGACCTGTTCGTCCGATAGAAAGCTGCCCACGACCGGGATGGAGATCTCATAGCGGATCTCCCCGTCGTGATGGTCGCGGGTGTAGGCACCGAGAATTAGTCGATAGTTCACCGCCATCAGGTACACACAGGCGTCGGCCTCGGCCTCTGGCGCGACGGCATGGTAGCCCTGCATCCCCTTGCCCGGCACCAGCGGGATCTGCAAAAGGAGCACCTCGCGCTCTTCCTCGATGCTGAAAATCATCGGAACGCCGTTGAAGCCGGTCAGCATATGGCCCCGGTCGATCTCATACCGCCAGGTGTGACGGTCAAAGATCGCCTGTAAATCCTGCATGGACAGAGGCGGAAATTCGATCATTTCCATCCCTAGAGTTCCTCCTGGGGCGCCGCCGCCGGTCCCGCCTGCTCGCCCACTTTGGCGGCCGCGTCTCCGATCGCGTCTCCGGCCGCGAAGGCTGGCGGCTTCGTGTCCGCGCCGGTCTTGGTGATTGCGCGGCGGCGTGGATTCGCCGTCGGCAGCGGATTGGTCCAATCATTGCCGGCCGCCAGCGCGGAGGCGAGCACGGTTTTGTTCGGCCCAATAGACGACGGGTGGCGCGCTTGGAACCGCACTGTCTCAGCGAGATGCTCCGGAACGGGCAGACCAGCAGCGGCCAGCGGCGTGGCCGCTGCCGTCGTGGCGGTCACCGGCACGGGCACCACGGGCATCGCGGGCGGTGCCGCCGGTGCGATCGGCTCCTCTGGGGTCACGTAAGGCCGCGCCGTAGTGGGAGCGGGCGTCGGTGGCGTCGTCGCCACCGACGTAGTCGCCGCTTTGGTATCGCGGTGGAAGATCCTGCCCAGCATGGTCGTTATCTCCTTCTGTGCGGCGATGGCCAGCCCGATAGCGCACGACCTCGCCTGGCTCGAGTATACCGCCGGTTCTATTGGGATGGCAAGGGGGCGGATGTGCGCTCGGCGCGCTGTCCCGCCGCGCCCCTCGTGCCGGGCTTGGTCCCCCGCGCCCGACCCGCCCCCATGCCCAGCGGATTCGCCGCGTCCTTCAGGGCGCCTCCTTGCCGCAAAACTCGCCCGTGGCTGCCGTGCTCGCCCGTGACCGCTCCCATTTTCGGCGATCCGCACCTCGTCGGCAGCCTGATTAGAAGCGGAACGTCGATTCCGCATGCACCCCCACTGATCCGCCCGCCCGTGAGCGGCGCGCGCCCCGTGGCTCCGCGCAAACCGCCCCCACGCTCTCAGGTTGATGCCTATCCCCCAACGCGCTTCACGGCGTAGCCCAGCGTTCCAAAATGGGCGATCAGGCGCTCCACATGGTCGCCCTGAATCTCCACCTGACCGTCACGCGCTGTCCCTCCTGAGCCGAGGAGCTTCTTCAGCGATTGGGCCATCTCCGCCAGCGCGGCGGCGTCGCCGGGCAGTCCGGCTATCACGGACACCGCCTTACCGCGCCGCCCCTTCCGGTCCAGCCAGACCCGCACCACGTCATCGCGCCCTCGCGCTCGCTGTGCGTTGGCGATATCCGCGCCACCGCGACCCGCGCCACCCGGCGTAGTGGGCGCGCAGCGGCCCATGTGCGCGGGCCGGCCGCATCTCGGGCAGTAACGGGTACTGGTGGCGCCTTCGCTGTCGCCGCTCCAGACGACGCGCCGGCCTGTATGCTCAAACATATGATTCACGCCCGCGCTGAGCGCGCTGACGGCGCTCCCACTGGGCCTCCTCTCCTTTCACCGCTGTTTGTCGCGTCGCTGTTTGAAAGCACAGCAGCACGCATCCTATAGTGCCGCACAGCTGGTCTGGGGATTCACGCCGCACTGACCGTAGAAGCTCCGCCAGGCCGCCGCAAATTAGCGGAATGCCAACGCCCGCCATTGCCAGGGGCTGATCTCAGCGCGCGCTCGTAGAACGTCTAGATTCTCGCGGTATATCACATGTATCCTGGGTGCGGCCCGCCGCGCGCCTCGCTGTCCCGACGTCGGGCACGCGCAAGCCGCTGGCGTCTCGCCCGCTTCGGCCCTGACGAAGTGGTCTTTCACGCCAAACGAATCGGGACCAATGCCCGTTAAATTTGACTGAGTATGGACAATTCCAGCCCGGGCGTGTCGATCGTGAGTGCGCCGGGTGGGAGTCGCGCACAGACGATTCTGGCGTCAGAGTGCCCGGTCAGTGTGCCGCGCCCGGCGTGGATCGCGACAGGGTGCCCACGCCGCCACGTCGCGCGAACGCGGCCTGCGCCGGCACCGGCGTATAGCAAGCGGATCGGAGTTGGAGGCCGACTCGCGTGACTCATGCGCGCTGAAAGCGCTTGAGCACGTGCGATTCTGGTCACGCTGTGAGGAGGTGGCAGTCTGGGGCGTTGGTGCCAACGCCCACCCCTGGGACCTTCGCGGTGTGCTAATAGAACCATTCACCTGCGCCGTCGCGACCGGGTGGCATGCCCTATGCAATGGGGCTGGACTTGCGGCTCGCTTTTGGAGTAACCTACACGTAGGCTGTAAGTACTGGCTCACTTCCGAACTAGTGCTCGAAAATGCTAAAGTGCGGTAGATGAGTTCCACTACGCGCGCCACTACGCGCGCATCCGTACCGTGAGGGGCGCGCCGATCGGCGCACCCCCGCTTGGCGCTGGCCGCGAGAGCGCCGATGAGCGTAACCCTGCGGATGGGTGGTCGGAGTGATGCGCAAGGACGGCGTGCTGACGCCGCCCAGGACGTGGCGACCACGCGCTGGTCAACTCGACCAGCCCGGCCGCGCGCTGGGCGCGCCCATGTGATCGCGGAATGGCCGCGACCCTGACGTACGTTGGACACTCCGTCCCTCCCGGCTCGCGAGGTGTTCGCGAGCGATCTGAATAGTTGGAGGGTTACAGTGGCAGAACAAGACGTAGTCGTCCGATCAACGCCGACGGCGCGCATCGGCCAGCGGATCAGGCGTGCGCGCTTGAATCGCAATCTGACACAGGGAGAGCTCGCGAAAGGCGAGTTCTCGGTGTCGTATGTATCCGCCGTGGAGCGAGGTCAAATTCGCCCGTCTCTCGGCGCACTAGAGCGGCTTGCTTTGAGACTGCATGTCCAGCTCTCCGAGCTCCTGACCGAGGAGCACGACGTCGAGATCGATGCCGCTTCCACCCTCGCCGACAGTGGCCATGAGGCCGGCTTCGACCAGGCCCGCGAGGAAATCTCCGCCCGCTTGAGAGAAGCCCAGATCCTCAGTCGCCAGGGCCGCGCCGACGAGGCCATCACCATCCTGCGCGACGTCCTCACCCGCGCCACCGCCCCACGCGACCTCGCGGCCGCGCATTACTACCTGGCCCAGGGGTTCATGGCCCGCGAAGAGCCCGATCTCGCCCGCCACGAGCTCGAGGAAGCCATGCCCATCGCTGAGCGCATCGGCGACCGCGAGCTGCTCGAGCGCAGCCGCAACGACCTTGGCAACGCCTACTTCCAAATGGGCAAGTACCTGCTCGCCTTGGAGTGTCACCGGGCGTGCTACGAAGCGATCCAGCGTGGGATCATGCGCGATCCGATGTACCGCCTCAACGTCTTGTCCAGCCTGGGTTCCGAGTACTGGTACCTTGGTGAGTATGACAAGGCCGTGGAGATCTTGCGCGAAGCCGCCGAGCTCTCCAACGACGTACTTGACCCCGCGCGCCTCGGGAATATCTACTGGATGCTTTCCGTATCGTACAACTCCCAGGGTGACGCGGCGCGCGCCAAACGTTTTGCCCTTCACTCGATTCAATCGTATGAGGAGGTTGGGAATAAGCGCCAGGCCGCTTATGTGCATAATCGGCTCGGCCACGCGTATCTCAACTCCGGCCAGTTGGAAGACGCTGAAGCCCACCTGCGTGTCGCCCACGACATGGTCCGCAAGCTCGACGACCCCCGCGGCATCGCCGAGGCCGCTCGCAACCTGAGCGAGCTCCATGTCCGCCGGCAGGAGTATCCCGAGGCCCAGAAGGTCGCCCAGGAAGCCCTCACCGCCGCCGAACGCGTCCGCGATGTCCGCCCACGCGCCGACGCGCTCCTGGCGATGGGCGAGGCCCTCGACGCCCAGGGCAAAAAGAAGGACGGCGAAGCCAAGATCAACGAGGCGCTCAAGCAATTCGAAGCCGCCGGCGCGCCCCAACATCTGGCCGCCGCCTATGAGCGTGTCTCCGGTTTCTACGAGCGCCGTGGCGATACCGCCCGGGCACTGGAGTTCATGAAGAAGGCGTGGACCACCGCCAACCCGGCTCGCGCCTAGCTAACGCCTAGCGTGCGTAGCGCCCACGCGTCGTGTGTGAGCCGTGGGTAGCCCGCGTGGCGCCCGTCTGGCCCGTGGCGTCGGCCGTCCCGGTCACGATAGATCGCGAGACCCCAGTGGCCCCGTCTGCTGGAGGCCCTCCCCTTCGGGAGGGCCTTCGCGTTGTCTTGGCATTGCCCGCGCACCGCCCGCGAATTGCCTGCGCGGTATCCACGCCATCCAGCGTGTCCGCCTGGTCCGCGACCGCGAAACGTCACGCCGTTCCGCGGTTCTGGTAACATGTTCGACACACCTCTGAATAACTTGCCGCCTATGCTATAGGCATGAGCTTCGGCGTCGCTCGCGCGGTCTGGCCGCGCGCCGCCCGAGGCGGACAGCGTTCGGAGGGAGTCGCCGACCATGGACGATGTTGCGGACGATGTTGCGGACGATGTTGCGGACGATGTTGCGGACGATGTTGCGGACGATGTTGCGGACGACGTCGCAAAGGCTCGCGAGCACCAAGCCGGCGCCCCACAGGCGCGCCGCCGCGCGGGCCCATTCTCCGTGTTGCGCCGAGGCCAAACCTATCGCGCCCTGCTCTACCTCGCCCTGGCCAGTCCCACGGCGTGGGCCTACTGGGTGATCTTCAGCCAGGGCGTCCAGGGTGGCACCGAGGGCGGCATTCTCCCGTTCCTGTTCGTCGTCGTGGCGGTCGTCGCGACCTCCTGGTATGTCGCCATCTTCGAGCGCGTGCTGGCGCGCTGGATACTCGGCGTCCGCTTCACGGCCATGGCGCCGCGCGGCCCCGATCCATATCCGCTGTGGGAGCGTTTCAAAGCGCACCTGCGCAACCCCGTCACCTGGAAGGTGCTGGGCTACCTCGCCGTCCGCACCGCGTTCGGCATCGCCGTGCCCGCCGTGGCGGCGGGCCTGATCGCGCTCAGCCTCCTCCTCCTGTTCGCCCCACTCCTCTACCTCGCGGCCGTAGCGATCGTCAACGCTGGGTGGTTTGGCGCCAACCTTTCATTCGTCCTCCCGTCAGCCCTCATTCCCTACGCCGGCACGCTCGGTCTCCAGCCCGGCCTTGGGACCTCCCAGGTGTGGGTGGCGCCCGCGCCACTAGCGGTCACCCTCATCAGTGCCGTACTCGGCCTCTTCCTGCTGCTTGGCGTCCTCCACCTCCTGGCCCTCGTCGTCGCCCTCTGGGGCCGCTTCGCCCGCCTCACCCTCGGGATGAGCGAGAAGGACATCTGGCTCGCCGAGGCCCGCGCCGTGGCGGCCAGCGAGCACGCTCGCGCGGAGCGGGCCGACCACAGCCGCCGCGAGCTGATCCTCAATGCCTCCCACGAGCTCCGCACCCCGATCGCCAGCATCCGTGCCCACATCGAATCTCTGCTCCTCCTCGAGGCTGAGCGCCTGCCCGACAACGTCCGCGGCTTCCTCGAGATCACTCAGCGCGAAGCGGAGCGCCTCGGCACGCTCGTGGATGAGCTGCTCATGCTCGCCCGCGCCGATGCCGACGAGCTCAAGTTGCGGCTGGCCCCCGTCGCCGTGGGCGACGTCGTCGAGGAGGTCTACCAGGCGCTCGAACCGCTGGCCGAGCGCGAGCGCGAGGTCACGCTCGTCCGCGAGTTGGCGCCTGGCCTGCCGCCCGCGCTCGCCGACCGCGACCGTCTGGCGCAGGTCCTGCTCAATCTCGTCCGCAACGCCATCGCCTACACTCCCGCCGGCGGCGTGGTCTCGATCGCGCTTGGACGCGCCGACGACGGCGCGATCGCCCTCACGGTCACCGACACCGGCGTTGGTATTCCGGCCCAGGACCTGGAGCGCGTCTTCGAACGATTCTATCGCGCCGACGCCTCGCGCGCTCGCGAGACCGGCGGCTTCGGCCTTGGCCTCTCGATCGTGCGCGATCTGGTCCGCGCCATGGGCGGCACCGTGGTCGCCGAGCGCGTCCCCGAGGGCGGCAGCCGCTTCCGCGTCACCCTGCGCGCTGTGCCCGACGCATCGGTCATCGGGACGTAAGCGCTGGCGCGTGTGGGCGCGTGTCGGCGCGGGGCGGGCGCACCGGCACGTGGCGAGCGTGTGGTGATGGCCAGGCGCCGAGTGTGAGGGGGACCGCATGGCGGGCATCCTGCTGGTCGAGGATGAAGCCGACCTCTGCAACCTGATCCGCACCCATCTCGAGGCGGAGGGCCATACCGTCCATCAGGCCTTCGACGGACCCTCCGCCCTCGATCTGGTCGAAAGCCAGGCGCCGGACCTCATCATCCTCGATTGGATGCTGCCGGCAATGGATGGCCTCACCGTCTGCCGGCGTGTGCGCG
>JANWHL010000076.1 GCA_025450405.1 Ktedonobacterales bacterium | reverse complement strand
GGTCTCCGCGCTCCCCTCACCATCGCGGGCCCAGGAGTGAGAACCCCAAACGTCAGCGGCGAGGTCTCCCCCAGCCCCTCTCCATCCCTCTGCGTCCTCGGCGTTCTCCGCGGTTAGCTTCTCCCTCTCTCTCTCCGTCCCCTCTGTGCCCTCTGTGATCTCTGTGGTTAAATCTCCGTTCCTCTCCGTCCCTCTGTGTCCTCTGTGTCCTTATTGTGCATTCTTCCCTCCGGCCGGAGTCGCCGCCTCGTCCAGCGCCCGCGCCAGGATCTCGGCGATGTCCTCCACCCCGAAGCGGTCCTGGGCCTCGACGTTCTTGATGCCGTCCTCGAACATCGTGATGCAGAACGGGCACGCCGCCGCCAGCGCGTCCGCGCCCGTGTCGAGCGCCTCCTGGACCCGTGTGTTGTTGATGCGCTTGCCGATCTTCTCTTCCATCCACACCCGGCCACCGCCCCCGCCGCAGCAGAACGACCGGTTGCGGTTGCGCTTCATCTCCGTGACCCCGTCCTGATTGATCACGTTGAGCACGCGCCGCGGCTCGTCGTACACATCATTCCAGCGGCCGATGAAGCACGGATCGTGGTAGGTCAGCTTGCGCCGGTCGAAGCCCTCGGGCAGCTTCAGCTGGCCGCTGGTCACCAGCCGGTCGATGAACTGCGTGTGGTGGACCACCTCGTAGTTGCCGCCAAACTGCGGATACTCATTGCCCAGTGTGTTGAAGCAGTGGGGGCAGGTCGCCACGATGGTCCGGTGCTTATACGGCAGCTCGCCATTCGCCGCGTGACCATCCGCCGTGGCGGCGCCAGCGGCCGCGTGCCCGTTGCTCGCCGCACCGATCGCGGACCCATTCGCGGACCCGTTGCTCGTGGCCCCGTTGGCCGCCGCCGGCTGACCGAACCCGTACCCGTTCAGCACTTCGACATTCTGCTGCGCCAGCGTCTGATACAGGTACTCGTTGCCAATGCGCCGCGCCGGGTCGCCGTTGCAGCTCTCTTCCGGACCCAGGATGCCGAACTTCACCCCCGCCGCTTGCATGATCTTGGCGAAGGCCGTGGCCACCTTGCGGTTGCGCGCGTCGAACGAGCCCATGCAGCCGACCCAGTAGAGCACATCCACGTCCGGGTCCTCGGCCAGCGTCTTGATGCCCAGCGGCGCGGCCCACTCCGCGCGCGTGTCGTTGTTGATCTCCCAGGGATTCTGGTTGCGCTCCAGATTGTTGAAGAGCGGCACCACTTCCTGCGGGAAGTCGCTCTCCTCCATTACCAGGTAGCGCCGCATGTCCTCGATCTTCTGCACATGTTCGATGCTGACCGGACAGACCTCCACACAGGCGCCGCAGTTCGTGCAGGCCCAAAGCGACTCCAGCGGGACCAGCTCGCCCACCAGCGCCTCGCGCTTGACCTGCTCGGCTCCCTCGGTCTGGCCCACCTGACGCTGGCCCGCCGCCGCGAAGAGCTCCTCGCGCACCGCCAGGATGATCTCCTTGGGCCGCAGCGGCTTGCCCGTGGCCAGCGCCGGGCACACGCTGTTGCAGCGGCCGCACTCGGTGCAGGCATAGCCGTCGAGCAGCTGCTTCCAGGTGAACTGCTGGATCTGGTGGACACCGTAGTCCTCGCGCTCCTCGATGTCCTTGATGGGCGTGAGCGCGCCGCGCGGGCGGAAGTTCTTGAAGAAGACGTTGAAGGGCGTGGCCAGCAGGTGCAGGTGCTTCGAGTAGGGGATGTAGATCAGGAAGCCCAGCACCACCAGCGCGTTCGCCCACCAGAAGACGCGCATGAGCGCGATGGCCGCCGCGACGGGAATGCCCGCCGTGGAAGCCGCGAAGATCACGCCCAGCGGTGTCCAGACATGCCCGGCGCTGGCGCGATAGGCGAAGATCTCGTAGAGCCCGAGGGATATGACGACGAGGAAGATCAGGCCGAGGATGATGAGGCCGTCGATCGGGCTGTGGCTGGTGCTCTGGAGCTGCGCCGGTCGCAGGATCACGCGGCGGATAGTGAACTCGATGAGTGCCAGCAGCACCAGCGCGAGCATGATGTCCACGGCGACGGCGAAGGCGCGGCTATCGAGCAGCGGCAGGGTGAAGTTGAAGCCATTGGCCCACAGCCCCAGCGCGTCCAGCTGCAGGATGATGAAGCCCCAGAACGTGAAGAAGTGCGCGATGCCGGGCAGCGGATCGCGCAGGACGCCGCGCTGACCCAGGACCATCAGCACCCAGTACTGGATGCGCTCGCCCATGTGGTCGAAGCGGTTCTCGGGCTGGCCCGCCAGCACGGCGACGACCAGGCGCCGGGCGCGCAGGGCGAAGATGCCCCACGCCGCCACCAGCACGATGCCGAAGATGATACCGCCGACGACCCCACCGGTCGGCGCGATGTAGGGCTGGACCATCGCGGTCGCTCCTCTCGTCCCAGCCTACGCGCCGGCCTTCCGCTGCTTGACCAGCTCGGTCAGGCGCGGGATGACGACGTTCAGATCGGCCACCACGCCGAGGTCGCAGAAGCTGAAGATTGGCGCGTCTTTGTCCTTGTTCACCGCGATGATCAGCCCGGCGGTGCCCATCCCGGCTTTGTGCTGCACGGCGCCCGAGATGCCACAGGCGATGTAGACCGTCGGCTTGACCGTCTTGCCCGTCTGCCCCACCTGGTGCGCATAGGGGATCCAGCCGGCGTCCACCGCCGCGCGCGACGCGCCCACGCTCGCGCCCAGGGCGGAGGCCAGCGCCTCGATCTGCGCGAAGCCCTGTGGCCCACCCAGTCCGCGGCCGCCGGAGACGACGATCTGCGCCTCCTCCAGCTTCGACTGCGTAGCGGCGGGGAGCCAGATGTCGTCGCCATTGGGCGCCTTGCCCAGATGGCCCGCCTCCGCCGCGCCCTCCGCGCCGGCCGTGCCGGTCAAGCGGGCGCCGGTGCCAGGAGCCGCCGGCGCGGGTTCCTGGGTGATCGCCGGCGTGCCGCCCACGCGCTGGGTGGCGAAGGCGTTCGGCCGCGCCAGCAGCAGGCCGGTCCCGGCGCCCGTGAACGCCTCCTTGACGGCCTGCGCGCCGCCGAAGGCCGGCACGGACATGACGACCTGGCCACCCTCCACGGCCACCTCGCCCACGTGGTAGACGAGGCCCGCGCCCAGCCGCGCCGCGAGCCGCCCGGCGATGTCGCGGCCGTAGTTGGTCCCGCCGATCAGCACCAGCCGCGGCTGATGTTTCTGGATCAGGCCGGCCAGCGCCTCGGACTGGGGCTGCCCGAGGTACTGGTCGTAGACCGCGCCCTCCGAGGCGTAGACCGCGGAGACGCCGCAGCTCCCGAGCTCGCCCGCGGCGGCCTGGGTGTTGGTGCCCAGGGCCACGGCGGCGGACTGTCCACCCAGGTCGCGCGCCAGCTCGGCCGCTTTGCTCGCGAGCTGGAGCGAGATGCCGGCCAGCCGTCCATCGGTCAGCTCCGCCAGTGCCCAGATATCGTTCGCCATGGCTACAGCACCTTCTGTTCGATCAGGAAATCCAGGATGCGCTGCGCGGCCCCCTCATTCCCCAGATACATCTCGCCCTTGCGTTGCATCGAGACCGCCGTGGCACCCAGGACCCGCTCGCCGGCGCCGTCCGCGCCAGCCTGGCCCGCCGCCAGGCCGAGGTCGGCCAGGGTCATCGTGTCCACCGGCTTCTTCTTGGACTGCATAATACCCTTCATCGAGGGGTAGCGCGGGTCGTTGATGGCTTTGACCACGCTGACCAGCGCCGGCAGGGGCGCCTCGGCGGTCTGGGTGCCGATGTCGGCCTGGCGCTGAATGCGCGCCGTCCCGCCGTCCACGTCGAGCTTGCCGGCCCACGAGAGCAGCGGCGCGCCCAGCAGTTCCGCCACGGCCGCGGGGACTACGCCGCCGTAGGCGTCGGCGGCGGCGCTGCCGAAGATCGCCAGGTCATAGCCGATGCGCGTGAGCGCGGCGGCGAGCACCCGCGCCGTGCCGACGGCGTCCGAGCCGCCCAGCGCGGGGTCCGTGACCAGCACGCCCCGGTCGGCGCCCATCGCCAGCGCCCGGCGGATGGTGTCGGTGGCGGTGGCGGGACCCATGCACAGCACGATGACCTCGCCGCCGTGCTTCTCCTGCTGGCGCAGCCCCTCCTCGATGGTGTATTCGTCGAAGGGATTGATGATCGCGTTTTCCTTGGGACGCTCCAGCCGCATATCGGGGCCAAAGCGCTTCTCCTTGGTGGTGTCGAGGGTCTCCTTCATGCAGACGACTATCTTCACCCGGAAATACCTCCAGATCGCCAACGGGCGGCAGCGACCACGACCGCGCCGCCCGGCATTACGAGCGGATGGGAAAGCACGCGCGCGCCAGCGGCGCGCATGCCTGGGGCCAACGACTGGCCCGTCACGTCAGGCGGGGCGAGGGCGCGTCAGCGGCGCGCCGGATCGGGTCGTGGCGCATGCCGCGACTGTGCGCCCCGGCGCTTGTTAGCTGGCCGGCGCGGCGCGTGCTACAGCGAACGCCTTTGTCTGCTCTGAGAATCAGCCACGCTGGATTGTATCTGGGCCAAAGCGCGAGTGTCAACGTGTTGCTGGCTGCGTTGTTGCTGGCCGCGCCCGCCTGAGCGCACTTCGTGTCGCCGCGCCCATCTCCCCGCGATCTCTCCGCGATTCCCCTCCCCTGGCGCATCCAAGCGACCGCGGGTTGGCCGCGTGGAGCGGCGCTGAGGTGAGCCGAGGTGATAGGATGGGCGCGTCGCTTCCCGGCGGGTCGATCGCCCAGGATCCCACTCCCAATCACTGCCGCGGCGACCCCGAGAGGAGGCCCAGCATGCCCCGGATCGCGATCGTCGGCGCGGGCATCGCCGGCCTCACCGCCGCCCTCACCCTGAGCGACGCCGGTCTGGCGTGCGACCTTTACGAGGCCGCCGGGCGCGCCGGCGGCCGCATCCGCTCGGACGCCGCCACCTGGAGCAATGGCCTGGTCAGTGACCTGTGCGGCGAATTCATCGATGCCGACCACACCACCATCCACCAGCTCATCGGGCGCTTTGGCCTCCCCACCATCGCCCTGGGAGCTGGTCCCGCCGGACAAGCGCCCGCCCTCATGTACGCCGCCAATCGGTTCTACGCCGCTGACGCCTCTGCCCGTGACCTCCAATCCCTCGGGCCCATCCTGCGCCGCCAGATGCGTGACGCGGGCTTCCCCACGACGTACGCCCAGCACACCGAAGCGGGGCTCAGCCTGGACCGTCTGAGCGCCTATGAATGGATCGAGCGGCACGTTCCCGGCGGCCACGAGACCGGCGGTGGGCGCTACCTCGACATGGCCTGCACGGGCCTCTATGGCCTCGACACCACCGAACAGAGCGCCCTCAATCTGGTCTACCTCTTTGGCTCCTGGCTTCCCGAGGATAACACGGAGACTGATTCCTCGCCAAGCACGCCGCACGTCGCGCCGCACGCTTTGCCGCACGCCACCGCCCGCGACTCCGCCACGTCCGGCCCCATGCGCACCACCACCAAAATCGCCGGCGGCAATGAACAACTTCCCCAGGCCATCGTCCGCGCGTTGCCGGAAGACGCCATCCACCTCGGTCACGAGCTGGTGGCGCTCGAACGGCACGCGGACGACACCCTGATCCTCACCTTTGCCACCCCCGCCGGACCCATCCAGGTCCCGTACGACCACGTGATCCTCACCCTCCCCTTCAGCGCCCTGCGCCGCGTCGACTGTGATCGCGCCGGCTTCGACGCCCTCAAGCGCACGGCCATCGCCGAGCTCGCCTACGGCACCATCTCGAAGCTCTTCCTCGAATTCGACACGCCCTACTGGTTCACCGACGGTCCGTGGCCACGCCCGCACAGCGGCTTCGTCATCACCGACCTCGACATCCAGACCCTCTGGGACGGCGCCATCGGCCACTCTGGCCCCGGTGCCCTGCTCGTCAACTACACCAGCGGCCACCGCGGCGCCGCCTACGCGCCACCAGCGGCCTATGCCACCACCGACGACTCTCCAACCGTCGAAGACTATGCTCAGACGTGCCTCCGCCAGGTGGAACGCGTCTTCCCCGGCATCTCCGCGCACTACACCGGCCGGGCGGCGCTGAGCTTTCCCACCGGCGACCCCCATCTCGGCGGCGCCTACGCCTGCTGGCGCGTCGGCCAGTACACCCGTTTCGCCGGGTACGAAGGCGTGCGGCAGGGCCACATTCACTTTGCCGGCGAACACTGTTCACTTGAGTATCAGGGCTATATGGAGGGGGCCGCCCAGGAGGGCGTCCGTGCCGCTCGCGAGCTCCTTCACGACCTGGACTGATACCAAATCGTGGATGGCCAGCACCCCGGGTGACCCGGGAACCGCGACGAACGCGCGAAAGGGCGCTATGTCATCGTTCGCCGGCTGGGACAACTTCTACGTCATCGTCGGCTCCGCCGCCGGGGCGCTCACCGGGCTGACCTTCGTGGTCATCTCGCTCGTCGCCGGCCGGCGCCAGGAGGACGCGACCTGGGGCGTGGACGCCTTCACCACTCCCACGATCGTCCACTTTGGCATCGTGCTCCTCGTCTCCGCCAGCCTCACGGCACCCTGGCCGTCCCTCGGGCCCGCCGCCATCCTCCTCGGTCTTTGCGGACTCGCGGGCGTCGCGTACGCTGGGATCGTCATCCGGCGCATGCGCCACGTGACCAATTATCAACTCGTGGGCGAAGATTGGCTCTGGTACGTCGCCTGCCCGCTGGTCGTGTACGTCGCGCTGCTCATCACCGCCATCCTCCTCCCGCGTAATCCCACGCCCGCGCTGTTCGCCATCGCCGCGGAGCTGCTCGTCATCCTCTTCCTCGGCATCCACAACGCCTGGGACGTTGTCATCTACATCGCCGTTGTCCGTGCCAATGAGGCAACGGAAGGTAGCCCGGGCACGAAACCCGAGGAGAAATAGAGGCCCCCATGGTGACCCGACACGACGCCTCCGACGACCAGATCATCCGCCAGCTAACCGCCGACGACCTCGACGCCCTGACCACGATCGTCGCCGGTGCCTACCCCAGCGTGCGCCTCACCACCGACGCCGCCCGCCAGGCGTTCCGTGAGCGTGTCCTCGCGCAGGATGCCGACCCCACCATAGACTTCTATGGCCTCTTCCGCGGCGGCGTCGCCTTCGGCACCATGCGCCTCCACGACTTCACCATGACCGTCCGCGGGGCGCATCTGCCCACTGGTGGCGTCGCCTTCATCGCCGTGGACCTCGCCCACAAGAAGGAGCACGTGGCCCGCGACCTCGTCGCCCACTTCCTCCGCCTCTATCGCCAGCGCGGCGCTCCTCTCGCGGCCCTCTATCCTTTCCGCCCGGACTTCTACCGCGCCATGGGCTTTGGCTACGGCACCCAAGTCAATCTCTACCGCGTCCGTCCCAATGCCCTGCCCGACTCCGATGCGCGCCACCGCGTCCGCCTCGCCCTCGCGGCCGACGTCCCCCAGCTCGCGGAGTGCTACGACCGCTATGCCGCGCGCACCCATGGCATGATGGCCCAGTCCGATCTCGACCGCGGGCGCTACCTGGCCAATCCCGAGCAGCGCGTGGCCTGCTACGAGGAGGACGGAGCTATTCGCGGCTATGCCGCCTTCCGCCTGACTCTGACCGACGAGGCCAACTTCCTGCTCCAGGACCTCGACGTGCGCGAGCTGGTCTATGAGGCCCCCGCGGCGCTCGCCGGATTGCTCGCCTTCCTGCGCACCCAGGCGGACCAGGTGCGGCGCGTGCTCTTCGCCACACAGGATGAAACCTTCCATCACGTGCTCTCTGACCCCCGCAACGGGACGGACCATCTCCTGCCCGTCGTCAACCACGAGACCAATACCCAGGGCGTCGGCCTGATGTATCGGGTCCTCGACGTCCCCGGATGCTTCGCCGCGCTCGGCGATGCCCGCGCGGACGCGCCCGCGGGCGCCCCGCCCTTCGGCGATCAAACCCTCACTGTCACGATCACGACGCGCGACACCTTCCTACCCGAGAACGCCGGCAGCGTGGCTGTCCGCTTCGAGCACGGCTATCCGCGCGTTCTCGCTGGCCGGACCGAGCCGGCCGACGCCGCGATTACCCTGGACGTCGCCGACCTCTCGTCGCTGCTCATGGGCTGCGTCACCCTCCGAAGTCTGCACGACTACGGGCTGGCCACCGTCTCCGACCTCTCCACGCTCGACGCCCTCACCCGCCTCTTCCAGGTGGAACGCAAGCCCATCTGCATGACCCAGTTTTGATGCCAATTCGTGGTGAATCGACGCGGTGGCCAGCCAGGAGCCCGCGGACGGGGACCAGGCGCCTGAAGACGCGGCTGGAAGCCTCCGGCTACGAAGGCCACCTCCGTGGCCTGGGCGGAGGTGGTGGGGCAGCGGACCGGCGTGGTCTGGGCGGAGGTGGTAGGACATGGCACCCGCGGGCGCGTACCCGCGAACAGCGGAGAGGAGGGACGGCGACAGGAGGCGGACGGGGCAGTCGACACCGCCGGAAGTGAGGAGGGGAGAGCGCCAGGCGGGACAGTTAGGGGAGAGGGTGTTGTGGACAGAGCAAGCATG
>JANWHL010000075.1 GCA_025450405.1 Ktedonobacterales bacterium | reverse complement strand
TGCACCACCTTCGACTTCGACGCAAGCGCCTCCAGCGGCTACAACTTGAGCTACTCCTGGGACTTCGGCGATGGCAACACGGATTCCTACGGGGGGGCACAGACCTCCAACGACTACTACTATGATGGGTCGGGCACGTACACGGTGCAGCTGACGGTCACTGACCAGCTCGGCCGCACCAGCACCACCTCGCAGAGTGTCTACGTCAACACCGGCTGCTGACGCGGGACGAAACACGGCACCCGCCCGCGCGCTCCTCGCGCGGGCGGGTGTACCACATCACCCTGAGGGCACCAGCGCTGGCGGCGGTCCGCATGGAAGCGGGGAGCCAACGGGGAGCCGCGAGGCGGTGGGTGGGCATGACACGTCCCGCCACCTCGCGTGTCCGCGCCTACGCGGAGCGCCGGCGCCGCTCGCGGTCGATCTCCTCGATCACGCGATTGAGCACGTCCAGAGCCTGGCGCAGGGTTGTCTGGCCGACTGCCAGCGCCCGCACGAACGGGCTCAGCACGGACGCCGCGGCCACCGTGAAGCCGAGCGCGCGGAGGAATTGCCCCTCGTCCAGCAGCGTCCCGCGGACGTGAATGGTGCTGTGAACAAACACCGATTGCGCGTCGCGCTCGATCGTGAACTCCTCGCTGCTGGAGATACGCGATGCGAAGGTCATCAGGAAGCTATCCACATCGCCTGAATGGGATTGCAGCGCCGCCGCCGCTGGGCCTTCGGCGATGTAGACGGGCGCGAAGATGACGATGACCTGTGCCTGGGAATCGACACCGACGCCAATCGTGATGCCGTCGAAGCCACTCACCAGGTTGCCACCCTGGGTCAGCTGGTAATTCCAGCGGTGCTTCTTGAAGATGCTCTCGACATCGGCGATGGCTACCATGTCAGACCTCCTGACGACGGGTCGGGCGAGCTGACGTCCGCGGTGGTGGTGACGCCGGGCATCTGGCCAAAGCCAGGCATGCCAAAGCCGCCGAGCGACAACACGGGCATCGCGGGCGTCCCAGGTATGGGCAGCGGAGCGAGCCGCGAGGGGGGCATCTCTGGGGATTCAAAGACGCCATTCTGGGGCAGGGTGTTCTTCCAGGAGACTGGGAGCGCTTGGAGCCGTCCCATCAACGCCTTGTCGGCGCGGCTCAAGGTGCGCGTGCGCCCGTAGACACGCATGAAAGCCAGCAAGCGATTGTACGCTTCGGCGGTAACGACCGGCTCGGATACGTACCTGGGCGCGGGATCGCCCGACCCCGGCTCCGATTGACGATGAAAGACGCCGAACATGATGCCTCCCTTGCCTCGTTGATCGAGCTTGCCTCGCGCATCGTGGCGCGAGCCCCACGTACCGCTTGGTACGCGTTTCGCGCGCTCCGCGACGCTGAGCACGTGATGTGCCGAAACGAGCAAGCTCGGAACGCAGTCGAGGCGAGTCCGCGGATCGGGCTTGGGGCGCACGCGGGGATCGGGCTCCACGCGGCACGCGTTACTGGTACATCACCAGATTTGGTGGCGGGTCCAGGTTCAGCACGTCCGACGGCGTCATTTGCGGCTCATCATAAAAATTGGGCGTCAGGATTGGATAGTACTGATACAGCTTGATGCCCGCGTACTGGATGTGCTGGTCGTGATCGAAGACGTCGTAATCGGCGGCTTTGGCGGGCGGACCGCCGCACGCCGCGCAGCCCACGCCGTCCGTGTTGATCACGAGCTGCACGCCCGGCAGCAACTTGATGTGCTGCCAGCCCTCGCTCGGCAGGGTCTGGCCGCAATCGCCGGGATAATTCGGGTTCTCGCCGAACTGGTACTGGTGCACAAGGAGGATCTTCGGTGGTAGGTGGTTGGCGATCACCAGGGCCGAAAGCTGTTGCATCACATAGTTGATTTCACTGGCGCGCATCCGCCCGGTGGCGTCGATGTTGTCGACAAAGCCGGGACAGCCGTCTCCCTGCCCATTGTAGGCGTGGTCCCACTCTGGGTCCATGCCCAGGTTCACCCATGGCAACTGGAGATACGGCCAGAGGTAGGCGAGCTCGCGCTGAACGGTGCTGAACCCAATCTGCATGTCCATGAAGAAGACCATATGGTTGGCCCGAGTCAGGTCCACATAGTGCTGGACCGTGTCCGGGTCCATGCGATCGATCCAGTACCCCTGCTGCGGCAGTGCGTCGGCGAGTGGATCGGCGATGTCGAGCCCCTCCACGACGGGGTGGGAGGGATCGAGCGTGGCGTACGCCTGGCCCTGCTGCCGCAGCTGGCTGAGCAGGCCGTCTTCATTGCCGCCGTAATACCCGATGACACCGCCCTGGGGCGATCCCACGATGCCGTAGTACAGGATCACGCGCGCGCCTGGGAAGGCCGCGTGCCAGGTCCAGGCGTACGGCCCCACCAGATGGTTGTGCGGCATAGCCTGACCGACGCCATAATCGCCGATGTCGGCGGCCGCCGTGGCGGTGGCCGTGGCGGTGGCCGTGGCGGCCGCCGACGGGCCGCCAGCTGGAAGCCGGGCCGCGCGTGCCGGCGCCTGACCCAGCCCGAGGACACCGGTCCCCACCAGCAGTGCCAGTGCCGCCAGGCTCGCAGTGATCCGTGTCGCCGGTCCGCGACTTCCGCCCATCCCACGCTCCTCGACGACGCCACGCCATCGCCACCCGCCGGCTCGCGCCCGCGACAGCCACCCGCCGCCAAGAGCGTACACCCGAGCGGGTCGTCCTGGCGAGCCCACTGGGACTGGTCACCTTGCGCCGTAGCGGACACTGTGCGACGGCGCATGAGCCGCACCTCGGAGTCTACTCGACCACCGGCACAATGAGCAAGCCTCAGGCCGGACGCGCGGCGGGGCCCGCACGTGCCAACGACGGTCGCTTGAGGGCGCCTCACATGGGGTCACCAGGAGTGGCCCGAGCGCGCGACCGGGATTGCTTCCGGGTTTACAGGGCGCGCGGGACGAAGAGCTCGGCGAACAGGCCTTCATGCAGGAGCATGGGGTGGCGGGCCGCCGTGATCAGCGCGCCCAACATCGTGCCGAGTGCCAGGATCAGCAGAATGTCATGCAGGCCAAATTCGGTCATGTAGAAGAAGATCGTCGTGCCGGTAAGAGCCATCGACGTGGCGAGCACGACCAGGCTGGAGAAGATGTCGTTGGCGCGCCGCATCCTCGTCACCCACTGCGAGCCGGCGACCAATCCGCACACCGCCGCCAGAGTAAAGGCGAGCGTGGGCGGCAGGGCGTGCCCGACATCTCCCAGCGCGGGGCCCCTCAACTCGCGCGGAATGCGGGCGAGCCACACGGTGATCACAAGGGCGACGAGGGTCATGGCAATCAGGCCGGCGACCGCGCACATCGTTCTGAAGGCGGGATCGTCGGAGAGGCGGTCCGTGGTCCGGCGCCAGATGGCGGCGTGCGCCACCAGCCAACGGGAGATAGTGGTTTCCTGGGGCCAGGTCAGGATGATGCCCACGAGCAGGATGGTCACGTACACGCCTGGTGCCACGACGACATACATGAGTCCCCGTAGCACCGTTTCGATCAGGTGGCCCAGGCTCGAAGCGGTCTGGCTGGCGAGCGCCGGCACGTGCGCATCCACCATGACTGGCCTCCTCGTCTCCCCGTGGGGGGAGCCGCGGCGCGTCATACCGGAGCCTGGATGCGGCCGTGCGTTCGGAGGCCCGATGCGCTGCCTACCGTGCGCCGGTATGCGTCGCCATACGTCAACCTGTGCCCGCACTCATACTATACCACCGCGGCTGGTCGTGAGCCACAATGCGCGAGCACGCGCGCGGTCGAGCGAGTATTCCAGCGCGGCCGCGCCCCTATTCCAGCCGCGGAGGAATACTGGACGACCCTCACGCGAGAATCGAATTGAGCGAGAATTGGTATGCATTCGACTTGATATGTGACCAGTTGTGTGTGATCATGCCAGTAGCCGGGCCCGGCTCCGTCCCACCGAGAGGTGAACAGCCCAACCGGGAGGTGATCAGCATGGCGGTCGCCACTGATGCCCTGTCGGGTCTCCTGACGTACACCTTCGCCACGAGCGCCATTGCCGCGGGCCTCTTTCTGCTCTTTGCCTCTCTCGACGGCATACTCCACAGTCACATCGGCCACCACGGACACGGCGGCCATGGAGGTGGCGCCGTTCACGGCCACGACTTGCACGCTGGGCACGGGCCAACCGGGCACGGGCCATTACCGCATGGGCATGCCGGGCATGGGCACGCCGCCCACGGACCTGCCGCCCACGGACCTGCCGGCCACGGGCATGGTGGGCATGGGCATGCCGGACACGCGCCCACCGGCCACGGGCATGGCACCCATGGAGCCGCCCACACCGCCCATGCGCACGCGGATGGTCATGCCGCATCCGCTCATCACGGTCCACACGCCGGCCACACGGCCACGCATCTTCATCCCGATGCGGGCAGCGCGGGCGAGGCCGGTCAGCACGGACCCGGCGACGCCCGTGACGCCAGTCACGACCCGAGCCGCGCCGCGCGCGAAGCGTTGGCTGGCCGCGAGCGTGTCGCGGTGATCGTGAGCGGCGGACATTCGGCCTGGGCGGGGTTCGCCGCTCTCGTCATGGGCAGCCTCAGTGTGTATGGTCTGCTGACGTTTCTCTTTTTCGCCGGCATCGCGGGCCTCCTGCTCGCCACCACGCCGGTCGTTCCGCGCGTGGGCATCGCCCTGGTGGTGGGCGCGGTGGCGGCGCTCGCGTGTGGCGCGATGATGGAGCGGCTCATGAGCGACACCTCCGGCCATGTCACACACGAAAATTCGCGCCTCGAAGGACGCGAGGTCAAGATCACGCGCGCGATCAGGCCGGCGCGCACCGGTGAGGCAACCTTCACCTTGTACAGCGGGGTCTACCAGAACATCCCCGTGCGGAGCCTGGATGGTGGGGCTATCCGGGCCGGGCAGATAGCGGTCGTCGTCGAGGTGCGGCGGGGCATTGCCTGGGTGGCACCGATTGGCTATGCCGCGAGCGGCACGGACCCTGATGACGCTGAGGAACCGCCCAGCTCGCCAACACCAGCCCCGCCGTGATTCACTGATCGGCGCGCGGTTCATCGCGTGCCACGCCAGCCGCACGGCCACCAATTCGCGGCTGGCGGCGTGGAGGGGCAACGGCCGAGACGCTCGCCTCGGCACGGGAAAGACAGGTGGTGTTCGTGGCCTATTTGCAGAATCCCTGGACGATCATTCTGATCATCGCCGTGGCCCTGGTGGTGTTCGCGTCTCTGCTGCTGCGGCTCCTGGGCGGCGCCTATCGCAAGGTGGGGCCAAACCAGGCGCTGATCGTCTATGGCATGAATACGGGCCCCCACGGCCGGGTCGTGACCATCGGCGGCTCCTTTGTCTTCCCAATGTTTCAGCAAGCGACGCTGATCTCCATGGAGCTGATGTCGTTTGATGTGGCGCCGGCCCAGGCGCTCTATACCAACCAGGGCGTGCCAGTGCGGGTGGAGGCGGTGACCCAGCTCCAGGTGCGGAGCGATATCCAGAGCATCCTCACGCGCGCGCAGCAGACCGCGAATAAGCCGATCTCGCAAACCGAAGAGATGATCCGGTTGGTCATGGAGGGCCACCTGCGCGGCGTTGTGGGCCAGGTGAAGGTGGAGGACCTGGTCAACGAGCCGGAGGCCGTCAGCGAGCGCATGCGTGATCTCGCGGCGCCCGACATGGCCAACATGGGCCTCCAAATCGTCACGTTCTCGATCAAGCAAGTCCATGACGACAAAAAGTACATCGAAAACATGGGTCTCCCCGCGAGCCAGCGGATTCAGACCGATACCGACATCGCATTCGCCTCGTTCCAGCGCGAGCTGACCATCCGCAAGGCTGAGGAGCAGCGCGTGGCGGAGGAACAGGCTGCTCAGCAGAACATGGCCCGCGTCGCGGCGGTCACGGAGAGCGAGGCCCGGCAGCACCGCTCACGGATCGACCAGCGCTTGAAGCAGGCTGACTATGATAATGAGATTGAGAAGCATCTCGCCGAGATCTCTCTGATCCCCAAGATCGAATCGGCCATCCAACAGCGCCGGCTCGCCGAGGAAGAGATGCGTACCCAGGAAGCGCTGATGAAGCAGCGCGAGATGGAGTACCAGGTGAGCACGATCGCCGCCGCCAAGACCGAGGCCCAACGCATGCGGCTGATGGCTGACGCCGAACGCCAGCGCGAGATCCTGGAAGCCGAGGGCAGGGCGGCGGCGCGCCGCACTGTGGCGGAGGCGGAGGCGGAGGCGACGCGGCTGAAGGGCATGGCAGAGGCTGAGGTCATCCGCGCCAAGGGCGCGGCCGAGGCGGAGGCGATGCAGGTGCGCGCGGGCGCCTATCGAGAGTATGGCGAAGCCGCCATGCTCGACAAGCTGATTGGCCAGCTTCCCGAGATCGTCAAAGGGTTCGCCGAGCCGCTGGCCAAGGTGGACAAGATCTCGATCATCTCGACCGGCGGGGCCGATGGTGCCGATCTGGGGGTGAGCCGCCTGACGGGCGATATGGTCAAGATGGCCGGACAGGCGCAGGGCCTCATTCGCGCCCTCACAGGGTATGACCTCGCCGCCCTCATGGCGCGCATTCCCGGTCTCAACGTTGTGGATGCCGCCCCTGGTGGGGCCAGCGGCAGCGCGCACACGGCGGCTAATGGCCACGCCGGCCCGCCCGTGCCGACGACCGCCGCCGGGCCCGCCAGCCCCAGTCCGGCGGGCCGTCTGGACGCGCCAGGCGCTGATCCCGCTGGTGGTGGTGCCGGTCCGGACTCGCCGCTGCCGGGCGCCCCACCAGACATGCCGCCAGGCGAGCCGACCGCGTGACCAGCGCTGTTGCGCCCGCGAAGCCGCTGGGATCCTGAATGCCAGGTGATGCTCGCGCTTCAGATGATTGCATATTGCAAGCGTGGTGAGGAGGTCTGAGATGCCCACGATCGTGGGGCGCGACCCCGACACCGGCGACCTAGGCATCGCCGTGGAGACGCGCACGCTGGCCGCCGGCGCCTTCACTCCATGGGCACGCGCGGGTGTGGGGGCGATCGCGGTCACGGGCATCGAGGAGGCCATTTACGGCCGCCATGGACTCGACCTGCTGGCGGCGGGTCAGCCGCCGCGGCAGGTGGCCGAGACGCTCACTAAGGCCGACCCTCGTGCTGGTTGGCGGCAGATCGCCCTGGTGGATGCCCATGGGCGCTCGCATATCTTTACCGGCAACCAACTGGTGAAGTCGTTCAGTTATCGCGGTTTGAACTTCCCCGACCTGGCGGTCACGGGGCAATCTGACCTGGGCGAGGGCATCCTCAATTTGATGGCCGACACGTTCCAGCACACGACTGGCCGGCTCTGGATCCGGCTGATGGCGGCGCTGCGCGCGGGCCAGCACATGGTCGGCGATACCCGCGAGGCGCAACAGCATTCCGCCGCGCTGCTGGTCGTGCGCCAGGGCGGCGGCTACGGCGGCTATGACGATCGGTTGATCGACCTGCGTATTGACGACGATCCCAGGCCCGTGGAGAAGCTGGATGAGCTGCTCGAAACGCACGCCGGGCAGTTCCTCCCGTGCGAGCCCGACGATCTCACGTCCGTAGATACTGATCTGGCCCGCGCCATTCAGGCGCGCCTGGCGGCGCTCGGCGACTACCACGGCTGGATCGCCGGGACCTATGACACGCCAACCCGCACGGCACTGGAGCGCTTCGCCGCGCGCGAGAACCTGGAGCAGCTGCTGCGGACCGACAATCAGCTCGATCGCCGCATCATCGTTCGGCTCGGGCTCATCGACATGTGGCGCATGCGCGCGGTCATGCGGCAGGGAGAGCCCTCGCTGGCGCGGACGGCGGGTTCGCCAGTGCGTGACGACCAGCGTCCCTGATCCTCAGGGCGCAAGCGCGAGGGACCGCGACGACAGGGGCCGCGACGGTGGGCTAACGCGCGAACAAGGAGGCTGGCCGTGCCAGTGATCATTGGTCGTGACGCGGAAACGGGAGACATGGGGATTGCGCTATCGCGGAAATTCCTGGCCATTGGCGCGCTCGCGCCGGCGGCGCGGGCCGGTGTGGGCGCCATCGCCACCCTGGGACACCGGATCAACGCGGGGTACCGCGCGCGCGGGCTCGATCTGCTCGCGAGCGGCCGGACGCCCAAAGAGGTCATCGGACTGCTGACACGCGACGACCCGCTGGCGAGCGTCCGTCAGGTGGGCATCGTGGCGGCGAATGGCGACGCCGACGTGTACACTGGGACCGCACTCGAGTCGTCCAAGGATGGCTGGGCGGGCGGAGGCTTCGGTCCCAACCTCGTCGTCTTTGGCCACCGCCTGCGCGATGAGCACACGGTGATCGCCATGGCCGAGACGTTCCAGCGGACGCGCGGGCGCCTCTGGGTCCGCCTGCTGGCGGCGCTGGACGCGGGGATGGACCGCGGCGGCGACATCCGCGAGGGGCGCCAACACTCCGCCGCGCTGCTCGTGGTGGGCGAGGGGCATGGCCGCGGCCGGTCCGAAGGCCGCCTGATCGATTTGCGCGTGGACGACGAGCACCGGGCAGTCGACCAGCTCCACCGCCTCCTCAAGATTCACGAGCGGCTGTTTCTGCCGCCAGATCCCGCCGACCTCGTGCCGATTGATACCGACCTGGCGCGCGCCCTTCAGGCAAAGCTGGCATTCGAGGGCGATTACGACGGATCGATCACGGGCGTTTACTCGGCGGCGACGCGGGCGGCGTTGGAGAAGTTCGCCGCCCGCGCCAACCTGGAGGAACACGTTCGGTCGGATGCGCGCATTGATCCACGTCTGCTGGAGCGCCTCGAGATCCGCCCGCGTTGAGGGACACGCTATGGGTGCGGCCCGCCGCCGATCAGCGCCCGCAGCCGCGCCGCCGCTTCCGCGCGCGTCAGCGCACCGGATTGCAGCCCATCCAGGACGACATCCACCGCGTCGCGCTCGGGCTGCGGGCCAGGCGCGGGGGCGGCTTCCGGCGGAGGTGCCGCCGCGGCCGCCTTGCGCTCCGCCAGCAGAGGGAGGAGATGCACGCCTGCGACGTACAAGCCCACCACGACGATCATGGTCGCGCCGCGCGCTTGCGACGCCCAGTTCGCCCCGACTGGCGAGCCAAGCGTGGCGGTGATGAAGAGGTACAACGCGGTCGCCAGGCCAATGGCGGCGGCGAGCGAGCCGGCCGCCAGCCCGGCCAGGATCAGGGCCCGCCGCGGCAGGGTGGGCGCGGGTGCCACGCTGCGCCGGCGCAGTACCTCGGCCAACACTGGATGAGCGATCCCAGAGACCAGCAGGCCAACCGCAAACGCCCACTGCGCATTATCCGGGCGCGCGCCCTCAGGCACGACGGACTCGAGCCCGGCTTGCAGGAGCAGCGCGATGGCGGTGTAGAACACCACCCCGAGCCCGATGGTGCTGATGGTCAGTAGCGTGAGCTCAGTGCCCAGCGGACCCAGCGGCGAGGCCGCCGACTCGCGCAGGAACTGGGCGCCAAAGCCCCAGAGCACGACCGCGCCGAAGATCAGGGCCGGCACAAAGTCGTACCCGCTGGTGAAGCTGTCGGCGCTGAAGGTCGTCACACCGAGCGCGCCGCGCAGTCCGTATTCCACGGCGCGCTCCACGCCGAAGACGAGGCTCCCCAGGCCGATGACGAAACCGACGCCGTGCATCACCTGGCGGAGCACCGAGCGCAGGTCATCACGGGCCAGCCAGATATAGAGCAGGAGCAGGCCCACGACGAAGAGCACGACCAGCCAATCGCCAATCAGGTAGCCCGGGTAGTCGCACGGCGGGACGGGCTCGGGCGGGACACCGGGCTTGCCAGGAAAGCCGCCAGGCTGAATCAGGCTACACGGTGAGGGCAAGGACCCAGCGGTCACGAAGAGGGCGGAGATCGAGTCGCTGGCCGCCGTCGACCAGGAGGTGAGCGCCGTCACCAGCAAGACAACTTGAACGACGTACAGGTGCAGGCGCTGGAGTACGATCGCCGCGCCGGTGGCTGGTCGCGAGCGGGAACGCTCTAGCTGAACCAGCACGAAGACCGTGACAGCGGCCAGCGCGGCGGCCGCGCTGTAGGCCACGCCGCCAAACTGAGGGCGGCCAACCTGGCTGAGCGCGCCGATTCCCGCGACCAGCGTCACGACGGCGGCGACCGCCTGCACCAGGTTGAGCGCGAGCGAGCGCACGACTCCGCGGGTCGCGTCAGGTTCCTGGGCGATGTCCCGCCGGATCAGCCAATAGTGGACGCCGCCAAGGCCAAGCGACACCAATATGGCGACGATCGCGAGCACCGACGTCTGGACGACCGCGCGCGAGTCGGGCGCCGTGTCATACATCCCGCGCAGCGGTGTCAGGAGCAGGAGCGTGCTGAGCAGGCTGTTCAGGCTGAACGCCGAGAAGCCAAGGAGGACGACACAGACGAGGTAGAGATAAATGCGGTAGAGTGTGCGCGCCATCGGGAACCTCACCTTTTAGGCCCGGCAACGACGCCGGGGCGCCCGAGCGCTCGACTGGACGCGAGCGTGGGGGTTGGCGCCGATTCCAGCACATTTGGGGCCTATTGAGGAGTATAGTTCGCTTCCCTGAATCCACCCTGTGTCAAACGACCCATATTCGAAGAGATCCGCGATCGATCAGCGCGCCTCGATGATCATCTGGAGGCCGTCGCGTGGCCTGAGCGTGATGACCGGCTCCGGTAGCACCGTATGCCCGGGCGCCAGGCGCGGCTGGAAGCGCTGGGCCAGCGTGGCCAGCGCCAACTGGGCCTCCATTAGTGCGAAGCTGTTGCCGATGCACTGGCGCGGGCCGCCGCCAAAGGGAATGTACGCCCATCTGGGCCGCGCCTCCACGCGCTCCGGCAGGAAGCGGTCGGGATCGAAGCGCTCGGGGTCAATCCAGTAGTCGGGATGCCGGTGAAGTGTGTACGGGCAGAGGATCACGGCGGCATGGGCGGGGATGGTGTAGCCGCCGATGGTATCGTCGGCGACGGCGTTGCGCGCCAGGCTCCAGGCCGGCGGATAGAGGCGCAGGCTCTCATCCAGCACGCGGCGGGTGTAGGGCAGCTTGGCGAGGTCGTCCACGCCGGGTATGCGCCCGCCGAGCACGGTCGCCAGCTCCTCGTGTAACCGCCGCTCCGCGTCAGGACTCCGGCTCAGCAGGTACCACGTCCACGAGAGGAGGGTGGAGGTGGTCTCGTGGCCGGCCAGCAGCAGGGTGAGCACCTCGTCGCGGACCTGCTGGTCATCCATGCCATGGCCCTCCTCGTCGCGCGCGGTGAGCAGCATCGAGAGGAGGTCGCCCGTGTCCGCGCCCGTGCGGCGGCGCTCGGCAATGATGCGCCAGGTCACCGCATCCAGCTCGCGCTTGGCGGCCCGGAAATGCCTGCCGCGCGCCGACGGGAAATCGAGCGGGGGAAGGGGGCGCATGACGTAATCGGTGATGATGCGGCTGAGCGACACCCCGGCCCGACCGACGACGGCGACATCGTCCTCGACGTTCTGGCCGAAGAGCGCCTGGCCCACAACGGACAGCGTTAGACGCATCATCTCCGCGGCCACATCGGTCGGCTCGCCATGCGCCGACGCCGCGCGCCAGGCCTCCGCCGTGCGCTCCGCCGCCCCGGTCATGATCGCGGCGAAGCTGGCCAGGCGCTGCCGGTGGAAGGCCGGCTGGATCAGGCGGCGCTGGCGCAGCCAGGGCGCGCCGTCGTTGGTCAGGAGGCCCTTGCCCAGCAGGCGCGCCAGCGCGTGATAGTCAAATGTGTTCTTGTCGTAGTTGCGGTTATGCTCCTGGAGGATGTGCCTGGCACCCTCGGCGCTGTTGACCATGTAGGCGTAGGAGAAGAAGAAGCGAATGCGGCTGATCTCGCCGTAGCGATGTGTGGCATCAAGCAGAAAACGAAGCGGGTCGCGGCGCATGGCGAAGGCGCTGCCCGCGATCGGATGGCCAGGGACGACCGGCGGCAGCCGGCGCGTGCTGGGGGAGGCCGGCGGGGTGCTACTGACGACGGTCGAGCGGTCGAGCGTTTGATCCATTGGTCGTGTCCATCTCTCGCGCCGTAGCGGGCGCTTCAAGTCAGCGACATCGTGCCTGGTGGCCGCCGCCGCTCATATGCATAGTCCGCTCGGCGCGCCAGGTCAAGGGTGGATTGGCGAGAGCGGTGGATCTGCGAGAGCGGGCACGCCGTGGTCTCGCAACGCGGAGCGCATCGCCGCCTGGATGGCGCGTGTCGCCGCCTTGATATCGCACCGTGCGCGCGGGGTAGAATCCCTAGGGGAGTAGAACACTGACGTGACAGAGTGGCACAAAGTATGTGTTGGAGCGACACCAGATGAAAATCCACGAATTCCAGGCCAAAGACATCCTCGGCCGCTACGGCATCCCCGTCCAGCCAGGGAAAGTCGCCACCACGCCCGAGCAGGCGGAAGCGATCGCCCGCGAGTGCGGCGTTCCGGTGGTCATCAAGGCGCAGGTCTACGTCGGCGGGCGCGGTAAGGCCGGCGGTATCCAGTTCGGCGACACGCCGGCTCAGGCGCGCGAGGCGGCGGGTCGCGTGCTTGGCATGGACATCAAGGGCCTCACCGTCGAGAAGGTGCTGGTCGTCCCCAAGATCGACATCAAAGAAGAGTATTACGTGGGCATCGTGCTGGACCGTGCCACCCAGGGGCCGGTAGCCATGGTGAGCGCCGCCGGGGGCATCGACATCGAGGACGTGGCGGCCAACACGCCCGAGAAGATCGTCAAACAGCCGATCGACATGCGCTGGGGGTTGTTGCCGTACCAGGCGCGCGACCTGATGGCGCGGGCCGGCCTGCCCCACACGGTGGTCAGCCGGGGCGGCGCCATCCTTGCCGCGCTTTCGCGTGCCTTTATCGCCAGCGATGCCTCGCTGGCCGAGATCAACCCGCTGGCGCTGACCGCCGATGGCCAGGTGCTCGCCGCCGACGCCAAGATCCTGATCGACGACAACGCGCTGCCGCGGCAGAAGGAATATGCCGGCTGGGCCGAGCCGGAAGAGGCCAATCCGCTGGAATTCGAGGCCAAGCGCGAGGGCCTGACCTATGTGAAGCTCGATGGAGACGTCGGGATCATCGGCAACGGCGCCGGATTGGTGATGACCACGCTGGACATGGTGGCGCGCGCTGGCGGCAAGCCGGCCAACTTCCTCGACATTGGCGGCGGCGCCCGCGCCGAGGTGATGCGCAAGGCGCTGCTCTTCGTGGCGCGTGACCCCGACGTGCGCGGCATCCTGGTGAACATCTTCGGCGGCATCACGCGCGGTGAGGAGGTCGCCCGAGGCATCATCATGGCCCAGGCCGACCTGCCCAAGGGTATGCCCGTGGTGGCGCGCCTCTCGGGCACGGGCGCCGAGGAGGGTCGCGCGCTGCTGGCGGACGCGGGGCTGACCTGGGGCACGGACATGCGCGATGGCGCGCAGAAGGTCGTGGCGGCGGTGACGGCCGCGCCCAAGACGGCGCCCAAGGCCACCCCGCGGGCCGGGAACTAGGACGGAAGGACAGCGATGAGCATTCTCTTCAACCGCGATTCGCGCGTGATCGTCCAGGGCATCACGGGCAGCGAGGGCAGCTACCATACCCCACGCATGATCGACTCGGGCACGCGCATCGTTGGCGGCGTGACACCCGGCAAGGGCGGCCAGCGCTTCGCGGCGCGCATCGGCGACCGCGCGCTTGGCGAGGTGCCGGTGTTCGACACGGTGGCCGAGGCCAGGGAGCGGACCGGCGCCGATGTCGCCTGCATCTTCGTCCCGCCAGCCGGTGCCGCCGACGCCATCATGGAGGCGGCCGCGGCGGGGATTGGCGTGGTGGTGTGCATTACCGAGAACATCCCCGTGCTCGATATGGCTCGCGCCGCCGCGTTCCTCAAGGAGCATCCAGCGCGGCTGATCGGGCCGAACTGTCCGGGCCTGGCCACGCCCGGCGCTGGCAAGGTGGGGATCATGCCCTACCACACGTTCAAGGAGGGCCGCGTCGGCTTCGCCTCGCGTTCCGGCACGCTCGCGTATGAGGTGGTGGCGCTGCTGACGGAGGCGGGCATCGGACAATCCACGTGCATAGGGGTCGGCGGCGACCCGATCATTGGCACGCCGTTCGTCGAATGTCTGCGGTTGTTCGAGCGGGACCCCGAGACGGACGCCGTGGTCATCTGCGGCGAGATTGGTGGCAGCGACGAGGAGGACGCCGCCGCGTACGCCAAGACGATGCGCAAGCCGGTCGTCGGCTTCATCTCGGGGCGGACGGCGCCAGCGGGCAAGCGCATGGGCCACGCGGGAGCCATTGTCTCGGGCAACACCGGCACCGCGCAGGGCAAGGTGGAAGCGCTGCTGGCGGCGGGCGTGCCCGTGGCCGACACGATCTTCGACATCCCCGAGATGACCAAACAAGCGCTGGCGAAGGTCGGCGCCCGGTAGACCCTGGCGATTAGGAGGAGTCGAACCGCGACTATGACCGACGATTCCACGCCCAGCTCGTCCGCTTCGCCCTCCCAGCGCCTGCCCACGGCGCTGGTAAGCGGTGACGTGTTCCTGGACCATCTGGTGCCAGACGGATTCCCCGAGGTGCCGGAGCGCATCGCGGGCGCGGTGGCGCTGATCCGCGCGCTCGTCGAGGCCGGCACGATCCCGGCCGAGCACGTGCTCTGGCTCGACCCGCGCCCCGCGACGGAGGCCGAGCTGGAGGCCGTCCACGACGTGAGCTACATCGCCCATCTGTGCGACGCCGTGGCCTCACTGATCGAGCGCGCCGCCACTCCCGGGGCCGGACAGGCCCGCCCGCGGCGCTACTCCAACGACGTGTACATCTCACCGGGCAGTTTTGACGCCGCGATCAACGCGGCGGGCGCGCCACTGGTCGCGCTGGACGCCATCGCCGAGGGCCGCGCGCGCAACGGCTATGCCCTCGTGCGGCCACCGGGCCACCACGCCCGCCCATCCGGCGCGATGGGATTCTGCCTGTTCAACAATGTCGCCGTCGCGACGCGCTACGCCCAGCGCCGCCATGGGTGGGAGCGCGTCCTCATCGTGGATTACGATGTCCACCATGGCAACGGCACCCAGGAGATGTTCTACGAGGACCCGAACGTCCTCTACTTCTCGACCCACCAGTATCCGTGGTATCCAGGTTCGGGCGCCTCGGACGAGATGGGCGCTGGCGTGGGCCAGGGCACGACGATCAATGTGCCGCTGCCACCCGGCGCGGGGTGGAGCGTCTACGACCCGATCTTCCGCCAGGTGCTCTGGCCGGCCGCCGATCGCTTCAAGCCCGATGTGGTACTGCTTTCGGCAGGCTTCGACGCGCATTTCCGCGATCCACTCGGCGAGATGCGCCTCTGCAACGCCGACTTCTCCGACCTGACCCTGGAAGTGATTGAGATCGCCGACCGTTATTGCTCCGGGCGCGTCGTCGCGGTGCAGGAGGGGGGCTACGATCTGGACGCGGTGGCGCAGGCGGCGGCGACGGTGCTGGTGGCGCTGACGGGCAGCGACGGCGTGGTGGACACGTTGGGCCAACCGGGACCCACCACATATGTCCCCTTCGAGGGCGCCGAGCCAGCCGTGTTCCGCTGGAACGAGCAGGCCATCATCAATGCGCTGTACGATCTGCACGGCCTGGCGGGCTATCGGCGCAAGGCGCGGCGGCCCGGACCCGCGCCCGATGCCGACCAAACGCCGCCATCACCGACGGCTACCGACATCGGCGCCCCCGCTGGTCCAGGCGATTGACCCGCATCACAGTGAAGCGTGGTGGTGGCCGGTCCAGCCTCGGTATTGGGCCCGGTCGTCATGGGGTCGTGCCCAGCAAGGTCTCTACGGGCGTGCCATCGCTCAGGCTGAGAAACGCGGGCGGATTACTGTTCAGGCCCAGTGCGGCTGGCAACAGGTCGAGGTCCGTCCCGCGCAGGAGGAGGACCTGGCCGCCGGGCCCGCCGGTCCAGTTCGCGTACGCCGCGCCCACATCCTGGAACTGGTGGACATGCGAGGCGACGGTCGCCGAGGTCGCGTTCACCAGCCAGAGATCGTGGCCAGCGACCAGTCCGCCGGCCGTGGTGCCGGCGCCGGTAATATCCATGCTGACGTAGACCGCGCCGCCGTCTTGCGTCGGGCTGAGGGCCACGCGTCCGCTGAGCGTGACGCCAGGGGCGGCAGCCAGGCCGCCCAGTGGCAGATCGCCCGACAGCGTCAGGTCGGCCGCGCCGAGGATGTACAAATGCTCGTCGAATCCGCCGCGTACCAGGTAGACCAGGGCTTGCTGGGGATTCGTGCTGGCCGCCAGCGCCGAGAGGGTGTAGTCGCCGGGCAGAGCCAGGGCGCCAAGCGTCGTGCCGGAGGTGGCGTCGAACTGCCGGACCACCGCGGCGGTGGGGCCGGAGGCGCCAGTGAGCGCCACGACATCGAAGAGCGTGCGGCCATCTGGCGCGATGGCCAGCGTCCCACCCGCGGCGAGGTTGGCGCTGAGTCCAGTTGTGGCGAGTGTGGCCTGGCTGGATGGTGGCGTCACACCAGTCAGGGAGGGCCCATTCGCCACCGGTGGCAGCGGCACGGTCGCGGGGAGGCCGGGCTCGAGGACCCCGGTGATCGATCCGTCGATGACGGAGACGACCAGCGCGCGCGGCCCAGCCAGGCCCGGACCGCCGAGAGACAGGCTCACGTACGCCTGGCCGCCGTCGGGAGCCATGGCGAGTCCCACGGCGCGTACGCCCACCGGCAGCGCCTGGCCGCCCGGCATGGCCAGCGGCTGCGCGAACCGCGGCTGGCCGCTCACAGCATCGAATGCGAGGAGCGCCTGCTGGGCGCCATTGGTGATTTCGTACACGGTCTGGCCATCGGGCGCGAGCGCGACAGCGGCGGGGAGATCGCCCAAACGCGCGCCACGCGGCGCGGCCGTGCTGGCGGGCAGCGAGCGCACCACCCGCCCCGTGCGTTCGTCCACGGCGATGACCTCGGCGGCATCATACGGGATGCCGTTGCGAGTGGTCATGGTGATCAGTTTGCCCGTCTCGACGAAGATCAGCCCACTGGGGCCAGCCGCTGGTACATGCGCGAGACCGTTCGTGGAGCGCGTGACCGGCGCGCCGCCCTCGAAGGCGTTGCCCACCAACGCCAGCGACACCAGAATCAGGATGCCAAGCGCCAGCGCGATCATGGGGACGCTGCCGCGGCCCAGCGTGCCAGCGGCGCGCGAGAGGCGCGCCACAAGCCGCCAGCGGCCGAGCGTTTCACGGACTGGGCGGCGCAGGTCCGGCACGTAGGTCACGGGCTCATCGCCAAGCGCGGCCACCAGTTGGTAGGGGGTCGAAAGCGCCCGCGCCCTGGCGCCGCAGGATTCACACGAGGATATGTGCGCGCGTACGGCACGCGCAACGTCAGGGGGAAGCTCGCCCGCGAACTCCGCGACGAGGATTTCGGGCGGCAGGGGATGACGCAGCTCGTGCAGAGCCGATTTCGCCCGCGTCTTCGGCGGTTTGACCTTGACCTGAAGCATCGCGTCCTCCCCCGTCCTTGCACTCGGCGGCCAGTGACTCAGCCCTCGGCGCGCGGTGTGGTGTCCATTTCCTCTAAGGCGCCCATATCCTGGGCGTCGGGGGCGGCCTCAAACGCGAGCGGGAGGTCATCCGGCGGGGCCGGAGGGGGCTCGACAGCGGCGGATTCCGCCCTTGGCTCGTCGTGCTCGCTTTCCAGGAGCAGCACGTATTCGTCGTCAGCGGGATCCCGCTCATCGTGATACGGGTGATTGTCCGCGACGGACGGCGAGGGCGCCGCACCATCGAGTCGCACGTGCGCCAGCGCGGCGGCGGCCGTGCCTTCGCCGGCCGTGGGCGGCTCAGCCGCGAGCTTGGCGGACAGCGCGGACGTATCGGCCGTGTCGAACGTGCCATCCGCGAACGCGCTATCCGTTGGCGCGGTGGTCGCACCGACGAGTGTGGCACGTGATTCATGCACGGCGGCTGCGCCTGGCTCAACCGGGTCCGCGCCCGCCGGGGCCGGTGCGGTGGCCATCTGGACGGTGCTGTCAACCGGTGCGGGAATCGCCGCCCGCTGAGCGCGGTCCTCCCGTTCGCTCCGATCCCCCCTTTCGCTCCGATCCCCCCGTTCGCCGCGGTGCGCCGCGCCAACGGCCATGGGGGCCGACTCGGGTGTGACCGCGATCGCCACGGGCTCAAAGCGCAGGTCAATGTCCGCCGCGACCGCAATTTGGCGCGGTGCCTCGATGTCGGCGATCACGATCGCCAGGGGAAGGCGCGGCGCCTCGGGCGGCGCCTGGCGGGCGGCCATCGGGGACAGCGCCCCGGCGTTGGTGGCGCCGTCCGCCGTCTCCGTGCGCGGCGTGGCGATGTCCGCGTCCACGATCGTGCGCGGGTCTACCATGGCACCCGCCGCCAGCTCAGACTTGCCAGTTGGCGCTGGCTCGGGCCAGACCACATCGCGGGCGCCAGGCTCCGGCACTACCGTCACGCGCCCGCTCATGGTCCGGGCCGGCTCAGCGGGCTCGCGCGTGTCCGCCTCTGCCGCCTCCACCAACTCCGCGCCGCCCGCTATGCCCGCCAGGCTTTCCGCCAGCGCCGAGTCCGGACTGACATCTCTTCCAGCGGCAGCGATCGGGTCGTCCGTGGCGACAGCGGCCGATCCCGCAAACGCATCCACGACCAGATCGGCCGGGACCTCGTCGGCCTCAACGATGGTCTCCGCTGGCAGTGCGGTGGTAGACCCGCCGGGGAGCGGCATCGTCGGCGCTGTCCACGCGGGCACTGGGACCAGCGGCGGGTGACCCGCTTCGTTGCCAAGTGCGGGCGCCACGAACGCGGCGGGCGCGCGCGGTGTGCTGACGGGCGCCGCGGGTGCCATGCCGGCGGCCGCGATGCCAGAGGCCGGGACGCCAGCGGCCGGGACGCCAGCGGCCGGGACGCCAGCGGCGGGTGGGCGCAACGGCACCGTGTCGCCAGCCGCCATCCCAAAGCCCGAGCGCCATGCGGGCTCCAGGGCCGGACGCGGTGGAAGCGCCGCGGGACGTGGCTGCGCTTCCGGCTGTTCGAGGTGTTCGACGTTGACGCCCAAATTCGCCTGTGCCGCGTCGAAGCGTTTGCCAAAGAGCTGGAGCCCCTGGACAATCCGGCGGCGGGCCACGTTCGGTGTGACACCCAGGGCAAGCGCCACCTCGTTCTGGTTGAGGCCGGCCACCAAGTGCAGCGCGAGGCACTGGGCGTCGCTATAGGCCAGCTCCGCGAGCACCGCGCGAATCATGCGGTTCCGCACGATCTCGCGCGGCGAGAGCGCCTCGTCCGCCACGCCGGACCATGCTCCTACGCGCCCGAGCGTTGGCTGATCGTCCCACGCGAACTCGTGGATGGACGGCGCCTTGCGAGGGGCGCCGCCGCGCAGCCGTCCGGCCCATCCGGCGACCACGCGCCCGACGCCGTTCTCGCCGACGCGCTCCGCCAGGAGCCCGACTGGGCCTTCGGGCGCGGTCAGGCGCGGCGGCGCCGGCCGGTTGGGATGGCGGAGCACGTCGAGGCCGGCCTCGGTCGCCGCCCGCAACAGCCAGAGGCGCAGTTGCTCGCCGCCATGGGGCCCGCGCAAACGCTTGCCCATGCGTACGAAAATGCGCTCGGCCAGGGGCGCGGCGCGATCGGGCATGCCCGTCAGCCGCACAAGGTAGCGCACGACGGTCGGCTGGTAGCGCGCGACCAGTGCCGAAAGCGCCCAATCGGAGCCGCCGCGCGCCTGCGCGGCCAGTCGCAGCTCTTCCTCGCGCTCGGGATCGATTTCGCGAGCCGCGGGTGTGAACATGCCCTGCCAGACCATCGCGCGCACTCCCCCCGGCTCGCCAGATCCCGCGTGCCATACGGGCGACGCGCACACCCCACATCCCCACACGCCCGCCGCGCCTGGGTCCAGCATGCCAGTCAACGCTCCGCGGGCGCGCGCCGCGATCGACCGTGGAACGGTCACCACCGCACAGCGGCCAGTATACCAGACGCCATGCGCGGAAATGGTACCTGCCGCGCCCGCGCTCATGCTCTCAAGTGGTGTAACGGTTCAGGTCTCGCCACCGCAACGGCATGGGCGCGATGGTTCAGCCCCACCGGGCAGCGCGCGCGGTGTCAGGCGGGCACGGTGACAGGCGGGCACGCAGGTACGATAGTACCGCGCGGAGGCGGCCCGACACGTCGTGGGGATAGGCTGAGGTGCCAGGAGGCCACCGCGGTCGCATGGAGTTGGCAAGCCGGTGGTGGATGCGCGGGCGATAGGTGCCCGAGCGAAGGATGCGCGAGCGTGTCGAGTGACACGACACGCGATGAGACGCGCCGGAGTGCACGGGCGGGAAGGCGCGATCGGGGGTGAGGGCACGTGTCGTATGACGACATCGCCGCGCGGTCGGGAGATGGTCCGCTCCCGACGGTGGCGCGGCGCGCGCTCGCCCTCGACCGGCTGATCGTCAAAGAAGGCGCGGTGCTCTGGTGCGCGGACTTCACGGGCGACGCCTGGACGCCTCCGGGGCCGGATGAGACGCTCGCCGCCCTGGCCGACCAGCAGGGGGCCTCGTTGCCGGCAATGGCTGGCGACATGGGTTTGGGGCTCTATGACCACGGTACCCGCGTGCTCTCGTATTGTGGCGTCACCATCGAAGGCCAGCCGCTCCCCCCGCCCGCCGCCGCGGAATCCGAGGGCTACGAAGCGCGGCTGGCGTTCCCGGAGCTGGGCGATGGCCAGGGCCAGCTCTCCGTCCTGCGAACCTTTCTGGCGGACGGCGAGGCAATCCACCTGCTGGTCTCGGTGGAGACGCAGGAAGTTCAGCCAGCCCCGGTGCGGCTCACATTGGCGCTGGCGGCTGACACGCGCGGCATGGTGGACGCCCAGGCGCGCCTGATGCCGGTCGCGGCGGGCGGGCTGGCGGCGACCTTCACGGGGCGCGGGCCGGATGGCGAGCGTCGCCGTCTTGCCGTCACCTGCGATCCAGCGCCGATCACCTTTGGTCAGGCGCCTCCGCTGGCTCCCGACCAGTCGTCGCTCGTGACCATGACGTTCGCGCTGACCCCCACTTTGGGCGAGCCCGCCACGCTGGCGGTGGCCCTCACGCCGGCGCGCTCCTCTGACCAGATCACCGTGAAGCCACTGCGCCAGGAGGACGCCCACGCCGAGGCCGTGGCGTCGCTGCGCCACCGACACGCCCGCTGGCATCTCGATGGCGCAATCTTCCAGTCGGCGCTGCCGGTCGTGAACGCACTGTTGCGCCGTGGCGCCGCCGACCTGCGTCTGCTGATGGAACGCGACGCCGCCGGCGGCGAGCTGGCCCCCGTGGCGGGCCTGCCGGCCCGCGCGCGCTTTGGCGGCCACGAGGCGCTGCTGGCCGCCGCGCAAAGCCTGATGCTCAACCCCGCCATCGCCGAGGGCACCGTGCGCCGCCTGGCCCGGTACCAGGCGGATTCCGGCGGCATCCTGCCGGCGGCGCCTGCCGGCGGGCGCACGGTCTCTGAACCGCTCGCGGGTGGTACGCTCGCGGGAGATCAGGCGGACGTCGGTATGGGGGTCGCGGCGGATAGCCTGGCGGTGACACCACTGTGGCTGGCCCTATTCGCCGAGACGGTGGACTGGACCGGAGATCTGGCCCTGCTCCACGATCTGCTGCCGGCGGGTGAGCGGGCGCTGGCATACCTGGACGGGCTGAGCGACCGGCCTGGTGACGGCTACTTGCGCGCGGCGGGCACTGACGCACGGACCGGGGCGGACGTCGGGCTAGATCTCCAGGTCTACACCTTTCTGGCGCGGCGCGCGATGGCGCGGCTGCTCCGGCACCGCGGCATGGGCGATGACCGCGCGCGGGCCGCCGTTTGCGATCGCGCGGCGGACGCGCTGCGGCGGCGGATCGAGCGCGATTTCTGGCTGCCGAGCGAGGGCTGCTACGCGCCGGGACTGGATGCCGATGGCCATTCCAGCGTGGCGGTGACCGATTGCTCGGCGCTGGCGCTCTGGGCGGGCATACCCGGCAGCGCGCGCGCGGCGCGACTGGCCGAGCGGCTGCTGGCCGCCGACCTCGCCAGCGGCTGGGGGCTACGCGCCCGCGCCGGCTCCGGCAATGCTGGCAACGCAAGCGAAACGACCGAAGATGTGGGGTCCGCGGACGATGAGGGCGGGCTGGTCTGGCCGCACATGACGGCCCTGGCCGCCGCCGGCCTCTGGCGCGCGGGTGAGCCGCGCGCGGCGGCACGTTTGGCGCGCGGGCTCTTCGCCGCGGCCACGGCGCACGTGGATGGCCGGCTCCCGAGTGTCTTCGGCGGCGCATCGCGGGCCGGCGCCTACGCCGATGCCCCGCGACCACGGGCCGAGGCCAGCGCGCCGTTCGGTCCGGCGGCGGCGGCACCATTCGGCATCGTCGCGGCCATGCTCGGTGTGGAGGCCGACGCGCTCGGGCACCGGCTGGCCCTGCGTCCCGTGTTACCGGCGTGGCTGCGCGCGCTGCGGGTGCAGCACCTGCGCGTTGGCGAGGCGCGGGTGGACCTGGAGGTGCGGCGGCTGGACCACGATGGTATCTGCGGCGTCAACTGGCAGGTGACCGCGGGCGAGCTGCAGGTGGTGATTCGCCCGCCGGCGCGCACCTGGGGCGGCTGGGCGTAGCCAGGCGGCTAGGCGAGTGGTTAAGCGGATGTCGCGGGAGCCGGCGATGCGGGCGTGGGTGGCGCGGCCTGGAGGAACGGCCAGGATTTCAGGTCGCGGTCGAGGTGGAAGCGCAGCGTGGCCTGAATAACGGCTTCCACTTCGGCGCGCACGGCGATGGAGAGGCGCAAGCGCGGCACGGCCTCCCATTCGGTCGTCTGGAGCAGCCGGAGCACCTTGAGGGCATCGAGGCTCAGGCGACGCTGAGCATAGCGGGCGCAGTTTGGACAGAGCGCGCCGCCCAGCTCGGCACTGAAGCCGTTCTCGATGGGGGTCAGCGGCGTGTCGCAGCCGGCGCACTGGTGGAAGGCCGGGCGGTAGCCGAGCTCGTCCAGCAGGTGGAGCTCGAAGTAGCGCAGGGCCAGCCAGCCGCGGCTCGCGTCGGGACGCGCGGCGCCATCGTCCAGCAGGCGCAGGGTGCGGGTGAAGAGGCGGTAGAGGCGCGGGTGCGGGTCGGCGTCCTCGAGGAAGCGGTCCACCAGCTCGGCGACGTACCAGGCGGCGGTGGCGTGCCAGAGGTCATCGCGGAGGTGGTCGAGCCGCTCGCGGCCTTCGGCCTGGGTGACGATGTCGAGGTCGCGGCCGGAGGCCAGCAGCAGCTGGGTGCGCGTAAAGGGCTCGAGGTGGCCGGCGAGCCGGCTGGTGGTGCGGCGGACGCCCTTAGCGATGGCGCGCACCTTCCCACCCTGGGGCGTGAAGAGCGTGAGGATGCGGTCGGCCTCGCCGAAATCGGTGCGGCGAAGAACGACGGCCTCGGTGGCGTAGACGCGGGGCGTGCGCATGGTGGGCCTCAGGCGACGGACGGGGGCGATGGGGTTGGACGCGCGCCGGTGTGGGAGGTGGCGGCGGGGGCCGGCACATCTCCATTCTCTCCGCCACGCCGGCATCCGGTGATCGCGCGAAAATGAAGGCGGGCGCGTGCCACCAACGATCAGCGCAGGCTGCGCACGGCGTAGACGTTCACGGCCGAGACGGCGGCGCCAATGAGGATGATCGGCAGCCAACCGTAGGTGGGGCCGACGGTGACGATGACCACTACGAAGGCGAGGTTGAAGAGGACCAGGGGCCAGCGGTAGGACTTCGGCATGGGGGCTCCGATTCAGTGATTGCGTCGCACGTGGGCGGGAGAGGATGCGCGGCGCCTTGGATGGCACGCGTGGGGCGGTCAGCTATTGGCCGGTGCCCCCGCCTCCGGTGCCCGTGCCCGTCCCGCCGCCGCCGGGCCCACCGGGTGGATTGGGACCACCCGTCGGATCTGGCGACACCGACGGCGTGGCGGTCGCCGTAGGCGTGGGGGTTGCCGTGTTGGTGGGGGTCGGCGTGGGACCGAGGCTCAGCCAGTACTGAATCTGCTGGTTGGGGGTGACAGGCGTGCCCGCGATGGGATTGGTCTGGGCCACCGTGCCAAAGGGCTTGGAGCTCTGGACCGACCCCATGTTGATGCAGGTCAGGTGGTCGGTATTGCAGGTCTGGGTCACCACCGAGGCACCGAGACCCACGAGGTTGGGCAGGGCAAAGGGGGTCGGCGAGCCGGTCGCCGACGGCGTCGTGCTCACGGTGTTGGTCGGCGCGACGGTCGGAACGGTGGTCACGGTCGGCGCGGGGCCGAGCAGGCCCGTGAGCGGATTGCCGATGTTGGCCAGCGAAAACGCGAGGAAGCAGCTTATGCCGAGCAGGACCAGCACCCCAACGACCGCGACGGCCACAATCGGACCCGTGCGCTTGCCCTCGGCGTCGCCGCCGTCCGCGTCGGGGCGGAACGGGACGCCGTTCGGACCCGAGGTATAGCCGGAGCTGGGCGAGCGCGGCAGCGTACCGGCCGCCGGGCCATGCGGGCGCGTAATCATCCCCGGCGCCATCCCCGGCACATCGTAGACCGGGCTGGGGCCGCTGGGGCCGCGCATGGGCGCACCGCTCACGCGCGCGGGCCGCCCTGGCGGGCCATAGCCGTTGCGGTCCCCGCCGGCGCCCATCCGCGGATTGGAATTGCCGGACGGCCGCACGGGCTGGCGCTCGTAGTTCTCCAGCGCGTAGGCCAGGGCGTCGCCATCGCGGTAGCGGTCGCGCGGGTCTTTCTCCAGGCAGCGCATGATGATGCGCTCGAAGTTCGGGTGGATGTTGGGATTGTAGCGGCTCGGCGGCTCGGGGATGTCCTGGATGTGGCGCATGGCCACGGCCACGGGTGTGTCGCCGTCGAAGGGCGTGCGGCCGGCGACCATCTCGTACATCACGATGCCCATCGCGTAGACATCGGCGGCGGGGCTGACGATCTCGCCCTGGGCTTGCTCGGGTGCGTAGTACTGGACGGTGCCCAGCGTCATGCCGGTGGTGGTCAGGCGCTCGGCGTCAGCGCCCTTATAGACGCTGGCGATGCCAAAATCGGTCAGCTTGACCAGCCCATCGTCGTTCAGCAGGATGTTCTGGGGCTTGACGTCGCGGTGGACGATGCCACGCTTGTGGGCGGCCCCCAGGCCGAGGGCAACATCATGGGCGATGATGACGGCGCGCTCGTTCGAGAGGCGGCCGCTGCGCTTGAGGTACTGGCGCAGGTCGGTTCCCTCGATGAACTCCATGACGATGTAGTAGGCTTCGCCGCTCTGGCCGTAGTCGAAAACCTGGACGATGTTGGGGTGCTGGAGCATCGAGGCGGCGCGGGCCTCGCGCTGGAAGCGCGTGACGAACTTGGGGTCGTTGCTATAGGCCTCGCGGAGGATCTTGACGGCCACGGTGCGGCCCATCCGCAGGTCAACGGCGCGATAGATCGTCGCCATCCCACCGCGGCCGACGGGACCCTGCAGATCGTACCGGTCGCCCAGAATCTCGACGTCCATACGCCTCCCCACCGCCAGCCTCGCGAGGCCAGCCGGGTGCTCACATGTCGCCGCCCGCCCGACTGTGAACCCCGCCTCATTGTAGCGCATTGGACGCGCATGTGGAATAGCCGGAGCGGAGAGTACCACGCGCGCGTGCCGCACATTCCAGGCTTCACACAAGCGGACCGCGCCAACGCTCGTAGTGTAGCACACACTCCGCGGGCGCGCGGGGCTGGCCGGGTACCACCTGCCCGAAAGACTAGACTGGCACTCCGGCGAATGGGGGGTGTGGCGGCGGGGCGCTACGCCATACACTCCGAGCACGAACGGTGAGCGCGGCGGCGCGGCGGCGTGGCGGGTGGGCGGATGGTCCACCAACCTTGGGACGCTCGCACCGACACGGCATGAGCAAATCCCCACGCGGGGAGAGGAGCGAACGCACATGACAGCGGCGGCACAACAGCCCGCGAGCGGGCTGAGTGGACTTTCGGACGAGCTGGCGAACGCGGTGGAGCGCGCGGGACGGTCGATCGTGACCGTCAGTGCGCGTCCGCGCCAATCCGCCAGCGGCATTCTCTGGCGTACCAGCCAGGGCGAGACCATCGTCCTGACGGCCGACCACGTGATCGAGCGCGAGGACGAGATCGGTATCACGCTCCCTGACGGACGCGAGGCCAAGGCACAGCTCATCGGCCGCGACCCCAGCACCGACCTCGCGGCGCTGCGGCTCAGCGGGATTGATATGGGCACGACTGCCTTGCCCGCGGAGCTGGGCGGCACGGCCAAGGTGGGCAATCTGGTGCTGGCCGTTGGCCGGCCGGGGCCCTCGGGACCGCGCGCCTCGATGGGCATCGTGAGCCTGGTGGAGGGGCCGCGGCGCTCATGGCAGGGCGGCGAGATCGAGAGTATCATCCATGCGGACCTGACGCTCTATCCTGGCTTCTCAGGCGGGCCGCTGGTGGACCTCGCCGGCCGGGTGGTTGGCATGAACAGCTCGCACCTGATGCGCATGGCCAGCACGGCGCTGCCGGTGACCACGCTCGGGCGTGTGGCGGATAGCCTGCTCACGCATGGTCGCATTCGCCGCGGCTATCTGGGCGTGGGCACGCAGCCGGTGGCCCTGCCGGCGGCGCTGGCGCAGAAGGCCGGCATCACCCAGGATGTGGCGCTGCTGGTGGCCTCGATCGAGCAGGGGAGTCCCGCCGACAAGGGCGGCGTGCTCATCGGCGACCTGATCGTGGCGCTGGGCGGCCAGCCGGTCACCGACGCGACGAGTTTGCGCGGGCAACTGGGCCCGGATCGTGTTGGCAAGCCGCTCGCGGTCAAGGTCCTGCGGGGTGGCGAGCCCGCCGAGGTGACCGTCACCGTGGGCGAGCGCGAGTAGGACCAGCTCTGGTGAATCGAGGGTACTTGCGATGGCAAGCGGAATAGAGATGGCGGCGGGTCTGCCGCTGGCTGATGAGCTGGCGGCAGTGGCCGAGCGCCTGCGTGGCGCCGTCGTCCAGGTGCGCGCGGGCAACATGGGCGTCGGCGCCGGGGTGGTCTGGCCACGGGAGGCCGCAACAGGGACTCCGGCCGGGGGCGCGCCGGAAACGCTGATCGTGACATGCGACCACGTGGTGCGGGCGGCACGCGGCGCGGACGTGACGGTCATCGCCCAGGACGCGGAGCCGCTGCGGGCCGAGGTGGTGGCACGAGACCCCGAGCACGACCTGGCGCTGCTGCGCGCGCGGGGCAAGGGGCTCTACGCCGCCGAGGTGGGCGATTCCACGACGCTGCGGGTAGGCGAGCTGGTGCTGGCGGTGGGGAATCCGCTGGGTCGGGTGAACGCCGTCACGGCCGGCATTGTGGCGGCACGCGCCCCGGCTGACCCCGATCTGCCGGTGGAACCGATCGAGCCGGACCCAGCACAGGAGCCGGCGGCGACGCCGGGCGAACGTCATGATCGCCCTGGCCGGCGTGCGCGCGGCGAGCGACCCGATCCCGGCGCGTTCCAGACGCCCGACTTGATCCAGGCCGATATCCGGCTCTATCCGGGCAATTCGGGCGGACCGCTGGCGGACGCGCGCGGGCGTGTGGTCGGCATTAACTCGATGGTGGCCGGCGGTCTGGGGCTGGCGATCCCGGGCCGGATCGTCGAGCGTTTCGTGCGACTGGCGCTCGGCGGCGAGGGGCGGCGCCCGCACCTGGGCGTCCGGGTCATGACCGTGGAGCTGCAGCCGGCCATGCAAGCGCGGGCGGGCCTCAACCGGTCAGCCGCGGCGCTGGTGGCGGAGGTCGAGCCGGAGAGCCCGGCGGCGGGCGCGGGCTTGCTGGTAGGCGACATCCTGATTGGCTTCGATGGCCGTCAGGTGGTTGGCGCCAATGAGCTCGTCTACGCGCTCGCGCTCGGCCAACCCGACGAGGAGCATGTGGTCACGCTCTTGCGCGGCGGCGAGCGGCGCGAGCTGCGGGTTCGGCTGGGCCGGGCCCCGGCGGAGGCCGCCGCCTGAACACCGCGAACGTCCAGTGGGATCGCCGCGATTCCGCTGGGCGTTCGCATCTTTCCGCTTTGACGTTGGCATCCGATGACGTCGGTATCGCGCCGACGATGCGCACGGAATCCAGCATGCGAATCTATGTGATATCAGCCTATCCGACGGTACGAGCCGGACTGCGGGCGCTTGCCCAGGCGCAGCCCGGCTGGTCCGTAGTGGGCGAATCGAGCCCTGATATCCTCGCGGAGAGCGGCCAGAACTGGCCGGTGCGGGAGCCGGAGGGCATGCGCGGGGGCGACACGGGAGCCGCCGGCGACCGTGACTGGCCAATCGTGGTCGATGTGGCGCTGGCCGACCTGGAAGGACCAGCCGCGGCCGAGGCGGTGCGCGACCTGGTGACGGCGGTCCGGCCCCGGCTCGGGCTGGTGGTCGTCGGGACAGGCGTTGGGACGCCGGAGCTGCGCGAGGCGCTGGCGGCGGCCAACGAGCAGGGTGCGCCGGGGACACTGGGTTTCGCGGCGCTGCCGCGCGAGGCCAGTGGCGAGGAGATCATCGCCGCCGTGCTGGCGGCGGCCGGGGGACTGGTCGCGCTTGATCGTGGCCTGGCGCGCGCGCTGCTTGAGGAGGCGCTGCCCGCGGGCGCGGGGGCGGCCGCACGCGCGGCGGGAGTGCCCGGCGAGACGGGACCCGGCGAGCCACTGACGGCGCGTGAGCTGGAGGTGCTTCAACTGGTGGCCGAGGGCCTGCCCAACAAGCTCATCGCGGGTCGGCTCCATATCAGCGAGCATACCGCCAAGTTTCACGTCGCGTCGATCATGCTCAAGCTGGGCGCGGCCAGCCGCACCGAAGCGGTCACGCTGGCGGCGCGCCGCGGGCTGCTGATCCTGTAATATCCAATCATAGTGATACGTCGCGGTTTCCAGTAATACCCAATCCTGTAATTCCCCATGTCTAACTTTGCACGTTACCTCACGCAGCCAAGGTAGCGCTGAAGGCGGTGGGTGAGCGGCCCTGGTCGCGTTGGTCGCGGAATCACTGGACGAGGGCGGCCTGATGGCGGTCTCGCACGGCCCGCCGGGCTTGGCCAGCGTCGAGTCGTCGCCAATGAGGTAGCCCACCACCACCGGCTGGGGCGAGCGACCGCGCCGCTTGGGCCGGA
>JANWHL010000074.1 GCA_025450405.1 Ktedonobacterales bacterium | reverse complement strand
GCTCCGCCACCATCGCCAACCCCGCCGAGCTGGCCGCGCGCATCATCGGCGACGACGTGGCGCTGGTAGACGACAACGGCGCCCCCACCGGCGCCAAGCACCTGATCTTCTACAACCCGCCGGTCGTCAATCCCCAGCTCGGCCTGCGCGCCAGCTCGGTGCTGGAAGCGCGGCGCCTGGCTTCGCGCTTCCTGGCGCGCGACGTCCAGACGATCGTCTTCGCGCGCAGCCGGACCACCGTGGAGCTGCTGCTGACCTATCTGACCGGCGACACGACGGCCAAACGGCGGCGCGAGGGCGCCATCCGCGGCTACCGCGGAGGTTACCTCCCGGGCCAGCGGCGCGCGATCGAGCGCGGGCTGCGCGACGGCTCCGTGCGCGGCGTGGTCGCCACCAACGCCCTCGAGCTGGGCGTGGACATCGGCAGCCTCGAGGCCGCCGTCCTGACCGGCTATCCCGGCACCGTCGCCAGCACACTGCAGCAAATGGGTCGCGCCGGCCGTCGCGCCGCTACCGCCGCCGCCGTCCTGGTGGCCAGCAGCAATCCGCTGGACCAGTACATCGCCAGCCATCCTGAGTACTTCTTCGGGCGCTCGCCCGAGAGCGGACTCGTCAACCCCGACAATCTCCTGATCCTCGCCAGCCACCTGAAGTGCGCCGCCTTCGAGCTGCCTTTCGGCGACGCCGACACCTTTGGCCTCACCCGTGCCGACACCCAGGAGTTGCTGGCGCTGATCGAAGAGGATGGGCTGCTGCACCACGTCGACGGCCGCTGGCATTGGACCAGCGAAGGTTTCCCAGCCGAGTCCATCAGCCTGCGCAGCGCCTCCAGTGAGAATTTCGTCATCATCGACAACGTCCCCGGCGCCCCGCGTATCATCGGCGAAGTGGACCGTGTCTCGGCGCCGACCATGCTCCACGACGAGGCGATCTACATCCACGAGGGCGAGCAGTACCAGGTGGAGCGGCTGGATTACGAGGAGAAGAAGGCCTACGTCCGCCATGTGGACGTCGATTACTACACCGATGCCAATCTTGCCTTCGCCATTCGCCCGCTCGAGGTCTTCGCGGAGGAAGACCTGCCGGGCGCGCGGCGGACCCATGGCGAGGTCATGCTGACCTATCAGCCGACGATGTTCAAGAAGATCAAGCTCTACACGCACGAGAACGTCGGCTCGGGCAAGATCCATCTGCCAGAGGAGGAGCTGCACACGACCGCCTACTGGCTGACTTTGGGACCTCCAGCGAGCACCACGGGCGACGCGCCAGATGACGGGGCCGCTGGCGGAGACGATGCGGCGGGACGAGCGCTGGCCTCCCCGGCAATGGCCGGTTCGCCCCCGGTAGCCAGTATGGGTACGGGCGAGCTCCAGTCCGGCCTGCTCGGCCTATCACATGTCCTGGTCCAGGTGGCGCCACTCTTCCTGATGTGCGATCCCCATGACCTGGGCGTGGTGGCCGAGGTGAAGTCACCCCACACCGGCGGCCCAACCGTTTATCTCTTCGACAAGTACCCCGGCGGCGTGGGCCTGAGCGAGCGGCTGTACAATCTGCACGACCCGCTGCTGCTCGCGGCGGCCGAGACCATCTCCGGCTGCGCCTGCGCGGACGGCTGCCCATCGTGCGTGGGGCCGCGAGCGGAGATCGGGCTGTCAGGCAAGGCGAGCGCGCTGGCCCTGGCACGCAACGCCGTGGCGGGCAATGCCGTGGCGGGCAACACTGCCGCGGGCGATCAGACCGCGTAGCGCCTACTTGGTGGCCGGTCGGCAAGCGGAGGCAGGCATGAATCTGCGCGAGCGGCTGCGAAGCCTACAGGGGGTGGCACCGGCGCGGACGGCGTCGCCTCCTCCGCCCCTCGCGCCCGACGCCGCGCCCAATCCCGTGCCAGACATTGCGCCCGGCGTCCACCCCGACGTCAAGCCGGACGTCGTGCCCGACGTCGAGCCCAACGCCGTCTCCGGTCTGGCTCCCCTCTCCCCGCGGGGAGAGGGGCTGGGGGTGAGGTCCCCCGAGGGGTTGAGGGTGAGGACCCCCGAGCGCTTCGGCCCCGAGTCACTCCTCCCTGGTCGCGAGCGCGAGACCCCCTACGGGCCCTGCTATGTGGCCGAGTGGCGCTACGACTCGGATCATCTTCACGGCCACACTCCGCTGGGCGACACACTTGCCGCGTCCCTCGCCGCGGCCGCCGTCCTGCTGGTGCGCACGGCCGAAGAGCGACACGCCCTGGCCGAGGCCGACCCCCGGCGCATCGTCTATCTGGACACGGAGACGACCGGCCTGGCTGGCGGCACGGGCACCTACGCCTTCCTGGTGGGCGTGGCCCGCTTTCGCGGCGATGAGTTCGTCGTGCGCCAGCTCTTCATGCGCACCCTGGGCGAGGAGCATGCCCTCCTGCACGTGCTTGCCGAGGAGCTCGACGCCTGCGACGCTCTGGTGCCCTACAACGGCAAGGCCTTCGATTGGCCGCTGCTGGAGACACGTTATACGCTGGGCCGGCGCTCCGGCCCACGCCGCCCGCCCATCCCCGCCGCCCACGCCGACCTGCTGTTTTCGTCGCGCCGGCTCTGGCGCGGGCGCTTGGAGAGCTGTGCGCTCTCGCAGGTGGAGCACCACCTGCTCGGAGTCCGCCGTGGTGAGGATACCCCTGGCTGGCTGATCCCGCAGCTCTACTTCGCCTATCTCCGCACCCGCGACGCGCGCCCGCTGGCGGGCGTCTTTCGCCACAACGCCCTCGACATTCTCTCGCTCGCGGGCTTGCTCGGCCACATCGCCCGCATCGGCCGGGGCACCGTGGCTGGCGCGCCCGCCGCCGACGAGGTGCTGGCCCTTGGGCGCTGCCTCGAAGAGGCTGGCGACGCGGACCAAGCGCTCGCCTGCTATGAAGCGGCCCTGCGCGGCGACGGCCTGGTGACGGGGGCATTGCGCGCGGTGGTGACGCGCGAAGCGCGCCGGCGGGCCGGCGCGCTGCTCAAGCGCCAGCGGCGAGGCGCCGACGCCTTGGCCCATTGGGAGGCGATGGCGGCCGCGGGGGTGTCGGGCGTTGGCGCGCTGGACGTCCTCCCCTACGAGGAGCTGGCCCGGTACTACGAACACACCGCGCGCGACCTTGCCTCGGCAAGCGCGTGGGTCCGCGCGGCGCTAGCCCTGCTCGACACGCGCGGTGGTCCGCGGCGGGACCGCGATCGCGCGCGGCTGCTGCATCGGTTGGCGCGCCTGGAGCGCACGACGGAGCGGCGAGCGGTCAATCCCCGCCCTGACTAGTGCTTCCGTTTTGTGTGCTCCCGCCGACTTTTGGGGCGCGGTGGGCCGCGTCTCCTCCCTGGTCGCCACCATGCTTGCCGCCGTGATGTCCATCCTTATGGTGCGCGTGGTGCGCACCGTCGCTGTGACTCACCGCGTGGGTGGCCAGCTTTACCGGGGCGGTTCTGGGCGCCGGCGCCGCGTTGGGGAGGGTGTGCGCCGCGGACGTGGCCGGCGCGGCCTGGAGGTCGACGTGGAGGGCGGAAGACCCGCCGGCGGTGTGCGCCCGCGCCGCGGTGACATGCGGATGCCCGACGGGTGCGGAACGTATGTGCCCGAGCGCTTGCCCCAGCCCAAAGCTGAACACCGCCCCGATAAGTATCAGAGCCGCGGCCACGCGCGCCCGGTCCACGTCGCGCCATGCCGATCCGCGCATCGCCGCCACCTTTCGCCCGCGCCCCATAGTCCAATTGGGCACAAGTTTTCAGTGGTCGCATGTGCAAGAGGGGTGCCAGGAGCCATCCGCGCCGCTCATTCTGGCATTGCATCCGGCTGACAAGCGCGCAACACGACCATCGGGCCAATCGCACGCGCATTCAACGTTCGCGGCCGTTCCGTCCGCCTGTGCGGCGACCCGCCCGCCCGCCAATAGCCCGCCGGTCAGTCGCCCGCCCCCTCCGCTGCCCGTCCGGCCCGCGCTCCGGCTCCCCGCCCGCCCGTCGCCGCCCAGCGTCGCGGTCCTGGCTCCCCATGCTATGGAGAGGGGGCCGGGGGTGAGGACCCCACGCGGCCCAGGAGCGGTCCTTGCCGCGACAGTCGCTTACGGTGCCACGGCCACGGCGAAATTGGAGTAGGCGACGTCGAGCGTATCAGCCCCAGAGTAGAGCCCAACTTCCCCGGTCGCGTACGTCGAGTCGGTCAGCGTGCCCACACGCTTGCCATCCACATAGCCGGTGATCGTGGACCCGTTTGCCGTGACGCGCAGGCCGTTTGGCTTCCCCAGCCCCGCCACGAAGCCGGTCGCCGGCCAGTATGGGGTGAGCTTCTGATACTGGCCGTTAGCATACTTGCCCATCCACGCCAGGCCCTCGGCGTCCACCGAGAAGATGTAGAAGTCGCCCGGCCCAGTGCGCCGAAAGGCGAGCCCATACGGCGCCGTGACCGGGCCAGCGGCGGGGCTCGCGGTGACACTGAGGTCGAAGTCGCCGAAGGTGCCTACCGGCGCGAGGCAAACCACACTGCCGGACCCAGCGCCTGGGAGCGCGTGATAGGCTCCCCCAGTGAAATGACACTGAGCACTGTCCAGCCACCGATTGGTGTTAGCGGCCAGTGCGTCGGCGAACTGGGTTACGGCCGTGGGCGACACGCTCGCGGCGGGCGATGGCGCCCCCGGCGGTCGCAGGCCCATGGCGTTCGCGAACAGAATAAAGCCGAGCGCGCCGAATACAGTCGAGGTGGCGCCAAGCGCCAGGTACAACATGATCATCCACGGCGAGGTGCGGCGACGCCGTGGCGGGACATGTCCGGAAGCACGTCGACCATCGCGTCCGGCCTCGGCGCGCCGCATCGGTGGGTCCGAGCGCGCCTCGCGTTGTGCCGCCATGCCAACCTCTCCCCCACCACCCCGCGCCCACGTCCACGCCCGGAGCTCATTCAGCCGCGCCAGCATACCACAGGCGTCGCTACCTGGCAATCCGCCCCGCTTGGCCCGCGGGGCCATCCAACGTCCGCGGCCAGCCCGGCCGCCTGGGCGGAGACCCACCTGCCCGCGCCGCCACCCCGCCCGGCACCTTACCCGCGTCCTCCAGGCGCCGTCTCGCCCCACCACCCCGCCAGCCCATGATTCCCTCGCATATAGTCCGCCGCCTCCCGCCTCCACCACCCACCCCACCGGCAGCATGATTCCACGCGGAACTTCAATTCCGCCTCCTCGCCATACACGCGCGCTCGCCCGTGGTTGCGCCCATTTTCAGCCGTCTCGCTGGCGGCCCGCCGCCTTGACACTGGCACGCGGAACTGCAATTCCGCATGCCCGCCACACCGCCTCTACCGCCCCCACCGCCCCTAGCCGCGCCTCTCGCCTGTCTGCCTCCCCCTCGCCATCGCAATGGAGAGGGGGCCGGGGGGTGAGGTCCCTGGGGGCTGGGGTCCCCCACTGGGGGCTGGGGTCCCCCACTGGGGGCTGGGGGGTGAGGTCCCCGAGGGGAGTGGACCCTACTCCGAGACGCCGACCGGACTAGGCGTGGCGCCGGCCGGCGCTTGATGCCCACCATTGTTCGTCACCGGCACCGCCGTGACCTGCCCACTGACCTGATCACCGCCGTCCACCACAAAGTCCGCGCGCACGTCGAGCCCGGTCGCGGCGCCGCTCCCGCCCAGCAGCGCGCCGACATGCCAGGTGTCTCTGGTCGAGAGCCGGGTCACCTGCCCGCGGTAGAGCGGCGCGCCCGTCGTGCTCGCCAGCGTCACCGCCGTGGTCGTGACCGAGACATCACCCCCGCCCGGCTCGTACTGCTGGCCCGCGAGCCGGATGTCGAGGGTGCCCGGCGCCTGCCCGGTCAGGGTGAGCTTCAGCTCCAGCGTGACGTTCCCATTGGCGTCCGGCCCCGTATGAGCAAGCGTCCCTCGCGCCGCATCGCTGAACCCGGCCGCGAACGGGTCGCGCGCGCCGGGCGCCTGGCCAGTCGCCGCCTGGCCGGCCGTACCGACGTCCCCGCGCGCGCCGGACCCCTGTCCGTTATTGGCGACCGTGTTCCAGCCCGGTTGCAGCGGACCCGAAACCGTCCACGCCACCCCCGCCAGCGTCACCAGACCTAGCAGGCCCGCCAGCGCGGGATGCGCGCGCCCACGCGGCGCGACGGGCACCAGCAGGCGCACGGCCAGCAGCATGCCCACCACCAGGACACTCACGCCATAGATCGCCACGCCCCACACCGTCCGGGTGTCGCTGCCCGTGGCCAGCCCATGCGCCGTCACCAGCCCATAGACCACCAGGGTCAGCTCGTGCAGGCGTCGCCACCACGAATAGCCAATATACGGGCGCAGCCACGTGCTCAGGCCGATCGCGATCCCGAGATACGTGCCCACAATGCCCAGCGCCATCCACAGCGGCCGATAGTGGCTGACAAAGGGCACAAACACCTCCGTCCAATCAAAGCGCATGAACGGGTCGATCCAGGCGCCGAACACGTGAATGCCGGTGAAGACCAGCGCGACCAGCGTCACGAACGTGTGCAGCTGGTCATTGATGACCCGCGGCCAGCGCGGTGACTGCACCTGCGCCGACAGCATCAGTCCTAACACGACCGAGAGCGTCAGCAGCGCATAGGCGGTGAAGCCGCCCGCCCGCGTGGCATCCCATGTGATCGCCTCCCACGCGCTCATCCCGCCACCTCCCGGCTCGCGGGCTCCGCCGGCCGCGTGGGCGTCTCCAGGATGCTCGCCGGCCATGCGCCCGCCGCGCGCGAATGCCCATCCGCGCGCACGAGCACCCCCGCCAGGCGCTGCTCGGAGATCCAACGGGCGCCGGCCTCTTCGCCGAGGACAAAGGCTACCTTCGCCGCCACCTCGGCGCGCGCGCAGCGCCCCGCAACCGCCGTTACCGACCACAGCCCGGACACCGCCGGCTCCCCCGTCCGCGGATCAAGCAAGTGGTGGCGTTCGCGCTCGCCCTGCCGCCAGTGCCGCCGCGCGACGCCCGAGGTCGCCACGGCGCCCGACCGCAGCGGCAGCGTCCAGCTCTCCGCGACGCCGGGCACGGCGATCGGCCACGCATCTAGGCCGCGCGGCACGCCCAGCACGGCCAGATCTCCACCGGCGTTCACCAATGCGGTCTCCACCCCGCTCGCCTCCAGCCGCCGCAGCGCGGCATCCACCGCCATGCCCTTGGCGATGCCGCCGAAGTCGAGCCCATCGCCGCGCGGCAGCGTGACCCGCCGCCGTGTCGTGTCGATCTGGATCAGACGCCAGGAACCGCAGGGCACACTCAGCCCCGGAGCATCGCCGACCAGCGTGGGGAGGTCGTCGAAGGAACGGTCATAGCCCACCCGTATGATCTGCCGCAACAGCGTGGGATCATAGAGGCCGCCGGTTGCGCGCGCCGCCGCGAGCGCCGTCTCGAGCACCTCGAAGAGCAGCGGGCTCACAGCCACCGACTCACCCGCCCGCCGGTTCAGGGCCGACAGCTCAGAATCCGTCCGAAACCGGCTCAGCGCCGCCTCCCAGGTGGCGAAGAGCGCCCGGACTCCCGCCGCCGCGTCCAACCGCTCGGCCGGCAGCAGCACCTCGACGGTCGTGCCCATCGCGGCGAACGTCTCGCGCGCCAAATCGTCCGGCTTGTGCCACTCGCGTGGCGCGTCCTCCGCCACTGCGTCCTCCGCCACCGCGTCCCCCACTGGCGCGCGCTCAGGAGACGCTGGTCCCCGAGACGGGCGGCTGCCCTCCGTTGTTCCCGTTGTTCCCAATACCGAATCCCCCAGGCTGGTTCCCAAAGAAGCCGCCGCCGTCATCCGGCTGCGCGGTCGGGGCCAGGCCCGGCGTCGTGGCGCCTCCGCCCGATGACGCCGCCGTTACCCCGGTCACATGCCCGGCCGCGAGCCCGGCCAGTATCGCGAACGCGGCGACCGACCCGGCGACGATCATGCGCTTGAGTTTGCCGACGCGCGCCAGCGCCTCCCGCTTCGAGAGCCTCCTATCCGGCGGCGTGCCTGGCGCGGCGGTTGGCAATCCCGGCTCGAGCCGGCTCGAGTTCGGCGCCGGTGTGCCCCCCGACGCCCACGGCTCCAGACCCGGCTGGCCAGCATTCCCGCCCGGCGCCCCCCATCCCCCGGCGGGCGTTCCCAACGCCGGCGGCCCCGCGGGCGGTGGCACGGCGCCCCAGGCGCTATGCGGCGGTGTTCCCGGTGGCGGCGCCAGCGGATCCCGTTCCTCATCCACCCGCCGTCTCCTCTCATACCGTTTCTGGCTCGGCCAAGCCGCGAGCCTTCGTCGCTAGACGCCTCATACCACTCCGCCGAGGCCACGCAGGTGGCCTTCGTAGCCGCGGGCTTCGTCGGGGCGTCCGGCGGACGCCCGCCGCGTCTTCAGAGGGTCTCCGGGGGAGACCCGTCGCCTCGAAACTTCGTGACTTCGCGGCTGGGGACCTCGTGGTTGGATGCCCCTGGCCGCGGTTCTCACCGCCAGAATACACCCGCGGGTCCATCCTCGGGCCCGCACCCGGCGGCGGGCGTCCCTGCCCGCCGTCGCCGGTCCGCCGTCATGGGTCGCCGTCCTCGGGCGTCCCTGCGCGCCGTCACTGGCCGTGATGCCCCATCCTGGTCAACCAGCGCGATCCATGTGCGTCAACCAGTACGGTCAACGATACCGCGCCGGCTTAAGAGTGCCATTAGAGGACGATGTGAGCTTTCTCATCCGCGCCGGCCAGCCCCGTTTCGCTGAGGTAGTCCACCATTCTCCTTGCCGCTAGCCCCTCTTCGGTGGTCTCATACCACCACGCACCACAACCGGCTGTGCGCTCGCAATCCCCCCGACCCCGACGTACGACCAAACTGGCGCGCGTCGCCCGGTCCGGGCCAGCCGTAGCCTCCCTCGCGCTTCCGCTCTCTGGCTCCCCTTCGCCCTTGCGGCCGTCCTTCTGCCTCCCCCTCGCCATCGCAATGGAGAGGGGGCCGGGGGGAGAGGACACTTCTGGCTCCCCCTCTCCCCGCGGGGAGAGGGGGTGAGGACCACTCTGGTCCTTTTTCTGGCCTCCGTGTCCTCTGTGTCCCCATTGTGAACCCTCCGTCGTGAACCTTCCGTCCCTCAACCACATCCCCATTAATCCTCGATGACCGGAGGCAAACCCATGGCACAGCCCGCCGTGCGACAGTATGACGTCGCGGCCCGCTCAACCGACATCTTTGGCCGGGTCCTCGCCAGTGTCCGCGACCATCACTACATCGTGGATGGCCCCGTCCACAACGGCTGCCCCGGTGAGGAAGTCACACCCTCCGAGCTCTTCCTCTCCGCCGTCGCCTCGTGCGGCGTCGAGCTGCTTCAGACCATCGCTCGCGCCCAGTCCATACCCCTTACCACCGTCTCCGTCGCCATCCGCGGCACGATGGACCCCGCCCACCCAGTCCGGCCGGATGTCAACCTCTTCAACGCCGTCCACCTCCAGTTCCACCTCGGCGGCGTGACCCAGGACCAGGCGGAAACCCTGATCGACGCGTTCCGCCACCGGTGACCGCTCTATGGCACGGTCGCGGTCGCGACCCCTGATGTGCGCGTCGACGTCACCGTCGATCAGCCGGCACCCGCCGGCAATTGAACCAGCCCCCAAGACCAGATCTTTAGCGCCAGTGCCGTGGAGGCCGACGTCTGGATTAGCCCCGCCGATGCCCCTTGCCGCCCTCTCATCTCATGCCATTTCTGGATACGCCACGCCGGTGGCCTTGATCGCCGGAGGCTTCCAGCAGCGTCTTCCGGTGCCTGGACCCTTCGGGTGCCTGGAACCCGCGAGCCATCAACCCGATTGAAGCCCCATGACGGCGCGCCGTCAGCGATGGGCCCGAAAATATACGCGGGCAGGGCAGCGGTGGCTCAACCGTGAGGCTATTTTCGGGAGATTCTCCTGAAAATGGCCCGAGGGCCGCGTGGCTGCCAGACCTTCGCTCGCGGCATCCGCCGCCTCG
>JANWHL010000073.1 GCA_025450405.1 Ktedonobacterales bacterium | reverse complement strand
GTCGTAGACCACCGCTCGCATAGACGCTACCCGCCGCCTTCGTTTGGCTGGGGCCGCCAGGATGGCGGCATGCTTACCTGAGCGTGGGAATCCACAGTGGCCGCGTGGTCGCGTGAGTCATGGGACTCCGTACGCCTGAGCGTTACACCACGGCGGACTGAATCGTCGCGATGGCCTACGCGCCGAGCTGCCGTGCGGTGGAGAGCCAGACCGGACGACTACGGCATGTCCGAAAGCGGGTACACGCGGTGGGTGGTCAAGCCGCGCTGGAGGTCGGCCAGGTGGACCGTCGCGTCACTGACGGCTCGTACTCTGTCGCAGCAGCGCCAGCCGCGCTCCACCCGTCGACCAGAGTCGAGCGGCCGCTTGCGGAGAGAGGATCGTCGCCGCGAACACGGCCAGGGCGGCGAACAGCAGCATCCCGGTGATCGCCAGCAGCGGGGCGCTCACCGCCGGCGGCAGCGGGCCGAGGGCAAGCAACTGGCAGAGCAGGTTGAGCCCCGCCGCGCCGACGAGGAGGTAGCTCGTGGGCCGAGGAAACGCCCCTTGTTTGAGGAGTGCGTAGCCCAACACCAGGCACCCGAGCGTGAGCGGCCCTCCAGAGGAGAAGAAGCGCCCCCAGCGCGTCAGGACGGCAATCGTCGGCAGGTGCAGGCTGGTGAGCATGCTCGACACGATCTGGGTGCCATCGGCCTGGGGAATCTTCGCGCTCGGAACTGATCCGCCGCCAAAGACACTGCCGACGGCATTGATCCCGGCAATGACCGAGTTGACCGCCGTCTGCATGGCCGATCCGGGCGCGTTGAGGACGCCGGCAATCGTCGCGGCCATCGCGAGCAACAACGGCACGACGACCACATCCAGCGCCACCGTGCCCAGGATGAGCGCGAATCCCCCGAGCGCCAGCAGACCCGCCCCACCCAGGCCGACCAGATTCACCTCGTCAGAGACCAGCGCGTAGGCCACCACGCCGAAGAGCAGCGCCACGGTGCCCAGCGTGATCAGGACCATCGCGACAAACCAGCCGCGCGCGAGAGGGTTGGCGTTCCAGATGGCCACGAGCTCACCGAGGGCCGCCAGTCCGGCGCCCGCGAGCAGCGTGCCCGCGCCAACGCGCAATTTCAGGCGTAACAACATGGCGGTGCGCTCCTTTTCAGCGACACGGGGGCACGCGACACGGCGGCACGGCCAGGCGTGGCCATGTTGCCGCAACCTTCGGGCCATCGCTGACTGACTGGGCGGCACGAGGCGATGCGGGTGAGTCACGGGGCCGGTGGAGGACCCGTGAGCACACCGCGCGTGCCATCGCCGCCGACCCCGGCATCACCGCCCAGACCCCCGCGCACGCCGTGCCACTTGTTGGCCCCGGCAAGCCGCGGCTCGATCCACGGCTCGATCCCCGCCTGCCGCGTGCGCGGCGCCTTGCGCCAGCGAACTCTGGACGCGACCCCGAGCGGCATGACCATACTTCGCGGTGGTCGAAGATGTGTCCACGAGTCCCAGTGAATCGCACGCGGAAAGGCGGCGCTTGAGCATGTTGAATCTCACCTCCGTCATGATCGGCACCCAGCGCCTCGAGGCCTTAACGGCCTTCTACGAGCAAGTCATTGGCAAGCCGGCGGATATGGTCGATCTGGAACAAGGATTCGCGGGCTGGCAAGTGGGCAGCGCGTACTTTTCCCTGCTCACGCACTCGGCCATGCAAGGCGCCACCAAGGATCCTGGTCGCATCATGCTCAATTTCGACACCGCGCAGGTCAAAGAGGAGTTTGAGCGGGTCAAGGCGATTGGCGCGGTCGTCATCCGTGAACCCTACGCCATCGGCGAGGGTTGGATCGCGACCCTGGCTGATCCCGACGGCAACTACTTTCAATTGACGACCCCGATGAGTTAACGCGGGGCGCGCATGGCGCGCGGTGCCCACGGTGTCTCCGCGACAGCGCTGGCGGCAGGCCGCGCGGCCCGTGTGGTACGCTGCGCGATCGGGAGCCGGCATGGGCACTGGCCCGGCGGCTCGGCTATTCGCACCCGCGGCCGCCTACTCGCTGAGCGCGGCCGCGGCGTCGTAGAACGTTGGGCCGCGCGGTCCGGTGTGGTCGCGGTCGATCCGAGGCATCTCGATGCGCGCCTTCGAGAGCACGTTCCCCGGGCGAGAAGTCATGTTCGGCGCCGGCTCCGTCGCGCGGTTGGGCGAGGCGGCTGACCGCCACGGCTGGCGGCGCCTCTTGCTCTGCGCCTCGCCCGCGCTCCGGCGCGATGGCCACGCGCGTGCCGTCGAGGAGGCCCTGGGCGCGCGGCTGGCGGCCACCTTCGACCGCGTGCGGCCGCATGTCCTCGAGGAGGATGTGGCCGAGGCACTGGCGCTGGCGGAAGCAGCCCACGTGGACGCGATCGTGGGGCTGGGCGGCGGCAGCGCGATCGGCATCGCCAAGGCGGTGAGCTTCGGGCTGGAGGAGCGTCGCGGCGGCCGGGAGGGCGCGCCGACGCGCCCGGACCACGAGCCACTGGTGCCCGTCGCGGCCATCCCCACCACCTACGCCGGCTCGGAGATGACCCCCGTCTACGGCGTGACCCGCCACGAGGGCGGCGCCGCCCGTAAGGTGACGGTGACCGATCCGCGCATCGCCCCGCGGCTCGTCGTGTACGACCCGGAGCTGACGCTGGACCTGGCGCCCGAGCTGACCGCATCTACCGGCATCAACGCGCTGGCGCACTGTGTGGAGGCGCTCTATTCGATCACCCGCAACCCGCTGGCGACGGCGGCGGCGCGCGCGGGCATCGAGACCATCGCCGGTGCCCTGCCGCGCTGCCGCGCCGCGGGCGCCGATCTGGAGGCCCGCGGCGATCTGCTGGCGGGGGCGTATCTCGCGGGGACCGCGCTCGCAACGGTGGCCATGGGCCTGCACCACGGCCTGTGCCACGTGCTTGGCGGGACGGCGGGGGTGCCGCACGGCGTCGCCAATGCCATCATCCTGCCGCACGCGATGCGGTTCAATCTGGAGGTGACCGCGCCAGCGCTCGCGCTGGCCGCGCCCGCGCTCGGCTTCCATACGTCGGGGCAGAGCGACGTCGCCGCGGCGGCGGCCGCCACGGCCGGTGTCGCCACGCTCATCGAGCGGCTGGGCCTGCCGCGGCACCTGCGTGAGGTCGGCGTCGCCGCCGACGATCTGCCGCGCCTCGCGGAGATCGCGCTGCTGAGCCGCGCGGTGCGCAACAATCCGCGCCCGGTGCGTGACGCGGCGGAGATCGAGGCGCTGCTGCGCGCGGCGTGGTGAACCGCGGCGGGGCCAGCGGCCCGTGGCCAACGCGCTGAGGTAAACGCACTGAGGTACGGGAGCGCGTTCGCGGAAGGAGGTGACGCCACCAACTCTGAACGTCGATGCTCGACCACGAGCACCTCGACCACGATCATCTCGACCTTGAGTGCCGCCAGCGTCCCTGTCACCACCAGTGTCGGCGGCGCGGCCGCTGGGGCGCGTGCCCGACGCAAGCCATGGGGAGGTCTCGCATGGGTGTCAACACGATGGACTACGCCGCCAAAGACACAATGCTCGATGTGATCCGCACCGAGCGCGCCCGGTTCTATGACATCGTCGACGATCCCAAAAACTGGGAGGTCCAGACCCGCTGCTCGGAGTGGGAGGTGCGCGACGTCGTCGGCCACATGATCGACGTCACCGAGGGCTACCTCAATCGCTGGCAAATGGCCAAAAGCGGCCGGCCGGCGAATGCGGTGGGCCTGCTGGTGATGGCCCAGCGGCTGGATGAGAACGCCAAGACCATGCGCCGGCTAACGCGGGAGGACGCCATCGCGCGGCTCAAGGGCGACTCCGACAAGATGATGACCATCTTCGGCGAGTTGACCCCCGACGAATGGGGCAGCTTCAATGTGACCCACCCCTACATGGGCCCGCTGCCGACCCTCTTCTACCCGGCCTTCCACGTGATGGACTATGGTGTCCACACATGGGACATGGAGTGGGGCCTGGGGAAGCGAGACGCGGCGCTGGATGAGCGGACGGCGGGCGTGCTGGTGCCGTATATGTTCATCCTGATGCTGTCCACCTTGGACGAGGCGTCGGCGAAGGGCGTCGACATCGAGGTGGGCATCAAGGTGGACGGCGAGTGGGGCGGCCAGTGGCTCGTGACGGTGCGCGACGGCACGTTCAGCTACGCGCCCGCCGAGCATCTGGAGGGCGCCAAAGCGCTCATCCACTTCAAGACCGCCTCCGACTTCGTGCTGACGACATTCCAGCGTGTGGAGGGCGGCGAGGCCACGGGCGATCCCACGGTGATCGAGACATTCCGCCACCTGTTCTTCCGCATCTGATCCCCACCTCGGATCACCCGTTCTCTCTCGTATTGCGGTGTCCAGTGGACACCCGTGTGCTTCAGGGTAGGTTGTCTCGCCGGAGCGGGCGCGCCCGCTCCGGCCTCGTGATGGAGGCGCGCCATGACCGATCTGCAGGTGCAGGGGGTGCATCACCTGACGTTCGTTGGCTCGAACCGCGAGGCGACGATCGCGTTCTATCAGGGTGTGCTGGGCATGCCGCTGGTGCTCGATCAGCCCAATCTGGATGTCCCGGACGAGGAGCACCTCTATTTCGACGCCGGGGATGGCCGGCTGATCACCTTCTTCGTGCGCCCAACGCGCACGCCCGACCCGACGCCCAATCCACAGGGCATCGGCAATCTGCACCACGTCGCCTTCACCGTCTCGCGCGCGGTCTACACCCAGGTGGAGGCCCGGCTGCAGGCGCATGGCATCGAGAACACCGGCCCGATCGACCGCGGCTTCATGGACTCGATCTACTTCCGGGACCCCAATGGGCAGCTCCTGGAGATGGCCTGCTACAAGTTCGTCCCACCAGAAAGCTACACCGTGGCCGACGTGCTGAGCGCGGCCCACCGGATGCGCGTGGCGGCCGGCGCCTACAACGTCGACGATGGCCACATCGCCGACGCGATCGCCGATCTCACACGGCGGCGCGCGCCGAGCCTGGAGCCGGAGGGCCTGCGTCCCCAGCCTCGCCCGCGCGAGGAGACTGGCGCGCGCGGCGGTTAGGCGCGTGGGGATACTGAGGCATTCGCGATTCGCCACGGCCCCCGGATAAATGCCTGCTCTCGCATCGACGCCCGCGGGTCGCCCGCGGCGATCATCCGCTCGCCAGCACGCGCGCGCCGAGGATCGCCGCGCCGGCTTCGGCGCGCGCGCCCGGTGCGATGGCGACAAGTCCCAGACCGCCAGTAGGCAGGAAGAAGAGTTCGCCCACGGGCGTGAAGCCCGCCTTGAGAATGCCACGCCCAGAGGTCAGGTTGGCGGACTCGTGCCCGATCCAGAATCGCTCGGCGTCGCGCCGTTCGGCCGCGACGATCGCCCGCAGCAGCCGCGGATAGATCCCGTGCCCGCGCCATGGGGATTCGGTCACGAAGCCCCAGAGGTAGCGATTCCTGGGCGGCAGCGGGCGGACCAGATCCAGCTCGCCAATCGCGATCCGCTTGGCCGCGCTCGATCCGTACGCCACCGCGATCCCACCCAGGTACGCCACATAGAACGCGTTCCCCGCGCGCACATACGCCTGGGCGTCTTTGAGGTGCCAGTCGGTAAACTCGGCGACGTGCGCGGCGTCGGGCAGACGCAGCACCTCGAGCCGGGGCGGCGGCGCGAGCCTGGGGAGCCTGTCGCCCGCCCACCAGGTGTACCACATGCCGGCGGATGGCCCCAGCGCGACGGCATCCAGACCGCGGCGCGAAGGTCCGGCGCCGCCAGGCATCGTGGGGTCGCCATCGCCGGGTGATTCGCTGTCCCGGTCGGCCATGCGCGCGACCTCCTCCTCACGCGGGCGCTCTTACCCGCGCCCGCATTCTACGCGGTGGCGCACGGGTGGTGCGCGGGTGGCACGCGGGCCTATCTAGAGGGGACTCTTCGCGGGCGTTAAGGAAACCTTCATTCCGCGCGCGTATCATGGCACTCCGGGGGCTTCCGCCGCGTCGCCTCGCGGCGGGGGCACACGCGTGCGCTGGCAGCGTCCCGGCCCCCGGCCGTAACCAGGCGGGGCGCCG
>JANWHL010000072.1 GCA_025450405.1 Ktedonobacterales bacterium | reverse complement strand
CTTGCTGGACCGCGGTGGCCGAGACAACGCCGCCGAAGACCACGAAGACCACCGCGAGAATCGCCAGGTACCACACCGTCAGGCGGACGCGCACGCCGCCCAGGAATGACCGCACGCCGCCCAGGAATGACCGCACGCCGCCGAAGGACCGGCGCGCGGCGCGTGGAGACGTTTGGGGGAGAAGGGCACGGACGAGGCGGCACATGGAGATCTCCGGTCACGACGGGACGCGCAGCCGATAGCCGACGCCGCGCACCGTCTCCAGCAGCCTGGTCTCGAAGGGATCATCAATGCGGAGGCGGAGCCGCCGCACGTAGACGTCAACCACATTGGATGACGCCTCGAAGTCGTAGCTCCAAGTGTGGCTCTCGATCTGGTCGCGGGTAAGGACCTGATTGGGGTGACGCATGAAGTACTCGAGCAGCGCCACCAGCCGCGGCGTCAGCTCGATGGGCCGCCCGGCGCGCTCGACGTCGTGCGTCGCCGGATCCAGCCGCGGATCGCCGACTTCAAGATACCCCGTCTTCCGGTCCATGTCACGGCGCAGCAGGGCGCGCAGCCGCGCCAGCAGCTCGCCGAGCGCGAACGGCTTCACGAGATAGTCGTCCGCCCCACTGTCGAGCCCACTCACACGATCGCGCACGGTGTCGCGCGCCGTCAGCATGATGATCGGGGCGTTCACGCGCCACTGGCGCAGCGAGCGGCAGACCGTCAAGCCGTCGCGGTCGGGCAGCATCACGTCAAGAATCACCGCGTCGTAGGACGCGGCCCGCGCGAGAGCTTCGCCCTCGGGCCCGTCGTACGCCGCGTCGACCGCATAGCCGGCGTCGCACAGGGTAGCTTTCAGCGCCGCGCTGAGCCGCCGGTTGTCCTCCACGAGCAGGAGACGCAAGGGCCTCGCTCCTCTCGATCTCGGCGGCTATCCCCGCGAACGACCGCATTCTACGCCGACAGCATTGAGCATGTCACGCCCAGATGACATGGGGATGACACCAGGATGACACGCGGATGACAGAGCGCCGTCGGCGTGTCATGGCCACGTCATCTCCGCCCGCTAACGTTGTCCGTGCCGGCGGGGAAAAGCCCCGCGCGCCGTGACTCAGTGGGATATCGGCGGCCGGGTGCCGCCCGCCCCGAGACGCCACGAGTTGGTCCACGCGACGAAAGGGGAAACGCACCAGATGGACACACGTGACCGCGCCGCCCTCGAGGCGGCACAACTGCGGCGCCGCTACGGCCGGCGCTGGGCACTGCGCGACTGCTCCTTCACCCTGCCCGCCGGGCGTGTCGCCGCGCTAGTTGGTCCCAACGGCGCCGGCAAGACGACCCTGCTGCATCTGGCGGTGGGCCTGCTCGCGCCATCCGGCGGCAACGTGCGCGTCTTCGGCGACGCCCCGCGGGAACGGCCGCGGTCCGTGTTGCCGCGGATCGGCTTCGTCGCCCAGGATCATCCGCTCTATCGCGGCATGACTGTTGAAGAGCATGTCATCTTGGGGCGCAAGCTCAACCCGCGCTGGGACGGCGACCTGGCGGCGCGGCGGCTGCGGCGGCTCGGCATCCCGCCTGAGCAGCGCGCCGGCAGTCTCTCGGGCGGCCAACAAGCGCAGGTGGCCCTGGCGCTGGCACTCGCGAAGCGGCCTGAGCTTGTGCTGCTGGACGAGCCGCTGGCGAGCCTCGATCCGCTGGCGCGTCGCGAGTTCCTGCGCGCGCTCACGCTCGCGGTTGAGGAGCAGGGCCTCACGGTGGTGCTCTCATCGCACATCGTCGGCGACCTGGAACGCGTCTGTAACTACCTCATCATCCTCTCCGCTTCCCAGGTGCGCATTGCCGGTGAGATCGCCGATCTTCTGCCCGAGCACGCGGTCTTCAGCGGCCCGAGTGACGGCGTCGCGGCGCTCGACGCCACGCATGCCGTGATCGACACGATGGAGGGTGGTCCACGGACCGAACTGCTGGCGCGCGGCCGAGGCCCAGCGCCAGCGGGCTGGAAGTCGCGGCCAGCGACCCTCGAGGAGATCGTGCTGGCCTACCTGAGCCAGCCCGAGGCCGCGCGCGACGCGTTGGTCGAGGCCGGTGCCCAAGCCACCTCGGTCTAGTAAACGGGAGGTCCCATCATGGTCTAACTCACCTGGCGGCAGCATCGCGTCGAAGCCGCCATCGTCGCGGGCGCGCTGGCACTCCTGGCGGCGGTCCTTGTCGTCACCGGCATCACCATGCGCGACACCTACCAACAGCTGGGCCTCGCCCACTGTCTGAGCGAGGTCGCCACCAGCCCGAATTGCGGTGACGCGCTCGGTGTCTTCCGCGACCGCTACGGCTCGTGGCTGGCCCTCGCGGGCTGGCTCAACTTCATCCCCGTGCTGCTCGGCATCCTGGTCGGGGCGCCACTGGTCGCGCGCGAGCTCGAGCACGGCACCCAGCGGCTCGTCTGGACTCAGAGCGTGACGCGCGGGCGCTGGCTGGTAGTCACGCTGGCGTTGGTGCTTGGCGGCTGCCTCGTCGTCGCGGTGGCGCTCTCGCTGGTGCTGACATGGTGGCTGGGGCCCTGGGATGCGCTCAACGGGCGCTTCGGCGATGCGGCGTTCGATTTCGAGGCGCCGGTGCTCGGGAGCTATGTCGCCTTCGCCATCGTGATCGGCATGGCCGCGGGCGCGCTGCTGCGCCGGACGGTCGCGGCGATGGTCGTCACGCTGGCTGGCTTCCTGGCGGCACGGCTGCCGGTCGAGTTCCACTTCCGGGCGGCGTATCTGCCGCCGCTGACCAGGACCTTCGACTTCGCGAGTCCCGCCTCGCGGTCCGCCGCGGGGCTCAGCCGCGCGGATTGGGTCATTAGCGAGCCCATCGTCGACCACGCGGGCCACCAGGTGGCCGATCAGCAAGTCTATCGCACGTGCCTGTCCAGTTTCGGCGCGACCAAGGACACGTTCTTCCACTGCGTAGAGGCGCATGGGTGGCTCGGCAGCGAGGTCTATCAGCCCGCCGCCCGCTACTGGACGTTCCAGGGCATCGAGACGGCGATCTTCGTCGCGCTCGCGGTGGCGCTGCTCGGCCTCGCGGCTTACTGGGTGCGCGCGCGCCTCACGTGAGCGCACCCTGGGCCGCACCACCGCGTCACAGCGGCAGCCCCGCCTCCAGGAACGCCAGGCCGGCGTCCATCCGCGCCAGGAACTCCGGCAGCGTCTCGCCCGTGCCCGCGAAGACCGGCGCCAGCAGCGCGCCCATGATCGCCCCGGCATACGCGCGGACGGCGATGTCGTCCGCGCCCCGGCCGGAGCGCCGGGCGACCAGGTCGGCCACCAGGTCGATCATGCTCGCGAACTGATCAAGCATACGCATGCGCAGCTCCGGGATCGCCAGGATCAGGCGCATGCGCTCCCATTGCTCCGTCATCTGGTCGGCGGACAGGCCGGCGAACACCGCCCGCAGCGCGCCACGGAGCGCCTGAATCGGCGTCAGGTCGCCCGGCTGGGCCCCGAAGGCGGCGATGAGCACGGGATCAAGATCGTCGTAGAGGACCACATCTTCTTTGGTTGGGAAATAACGGAAGAAGGTGCTCGGCGAGACCTCCACCGCCGCCGCGATCTGCTCTACCGTCGTCGCGTCGTAGCCTTGCTCGCGAAACAGCCGGAGCGCGTGCCGCTGAATCGCGGCACGCGTCTTGGCCTTCTTACGCTCGCGCAGACCGGGTATCGGGTCCTTACCGCGAGATGACAACGGGCTCCTCCTTCGGGGTGGTCGTCGCGCCGCCTGGCTTGGCGGCCGCCCGCCACGGCAGGAACACGAGCGTGAGCACGACCCCCACCACGGCGATACTGCCCGACACGACCAGCGCGACATCCATTCCATGGACGAACGCCGCGCGCACCGACTCCAGCAGCGCCGCCGACCCGAGCTTTTGGGCCACGGTCAATCCACCAAAGATGCCCTGCCGGACCACGGCCGCCGCGGCAGGTGGCAATCCGGCCAGGTCCAGGTGCGCCAGGTACGCCGAGCTGAGCACGCTGCCCAGGATCGCCGACCCGAACGGTGCGCCGACCTTCTGGAACGCCTGGAACACGGCGGAACCTACACCGCTGCGCTCGGCCGAGAGCTCGGACAGAGAGGCCGAAGCCGTCGTCGCCAGGGCCATTCCCATCCCCGCCCCCACCAGCGCCATCCAGACGGCCACGAAACCCGTGCCGGACGTCACGCCGGTCAACGCGCCCACAAAGAGACCCGCGCCGAGCAGGACGAAGCCAACCGCGACCGTGATCTTCGAGCCAATGAGACTGGCGAGGCGGTCAGCCGGAACGGCGCCCACGATGAGGCCACCGACGAGCGGCAGCAGGCGAATGCCGGAGCCCATGGCGTCGGTCCCCAGCACACCCTGGAAATATTGCGGCATGGTAAAGAGTACCCCAATCATGGCGATCCCCGCCGTGGCCGCGAGGATGATGCCCCACGTGAAAGCCGCCGAGCGGAAGAGCGCCACATCCACCATCGGCCGGCCACCCGGCCGCCGGCTCAGCCAGCGCTCCCAGAGGAAGAACGCCGCCAGCGCGAGAACGCCCACGCCCATCGTGACCAGCGCCGGCGTAGTGGTCCACCCATTTTGGCCGGCCTCGATCAGCCCGTACGTCAGGGCGACCAATCCACCGGTCGAGGTAAGCACACCAAGCGGGTCCAAACCCGGGCGCTCCGGCGCACGCGACTCCGGCACGAGCACGAAAGCGGCGATCAGGCCAACCGCGGCGACGGGGACGTTGATCAGAAACACCCATCCCCACCAGAAGTGGCTCAGCAGCCACCCACCCAGGATCGGCCCGGCGGGCAGCGCCAGGAAGTTCGCGGCCGCCCAGATCCCCACCGCGCGCGGCCGCTCCTCCGAGGTGAAGAGCACCGTCAGCGCCGAGAGCGCCATCACAATGACCCCCGCCCCCGCGAGCCCAAGCACCACCCGCGCCGCGATGAACGCGCCGGGCGTCGGCGCGTAGGCGCAGGCCGCCGAGCCCGCGCCGAACAGCGCGAGCGCGATGAGCATGACCTTCTTGCGTCCGTAGCGGTCGCCGAGCAGCCCCGCCGGGAGCATCGCCGCCGCCAGGACGAGCAGATAGCCGGACAGGAACCATTGCAGGTCTGATTCTGAGGCGTGGAGCGCGCCCGCCAGCGTGGGCAGCGCCACGCTGAGGATCGTGCCATCCAGACCCACCGCGAGGACCGCCAGGGTGATGCCACCGAGCGCCCACCACTTCCGCATGCCTGTCTCTTTCATGGGAGCCCCTCCAATATGGTTGTATCAACTAAATGATAGTGTATAGCAATATCCTATGCATGTCAAGATCTCTCCGCCCATCGCGCGACGCGCTTGACATCATGCGCGGCGCCGCATACGCTTCCCTCGTGGTCCGTCCCTGTCGCTGCGACTATGGGCGCGACGTCTATGGGCGCGCCGCCGCGCGAACGGCGGGCCGGCGGGAACGCCAGGAGAGCTACCGTGACCGATTCCACCGACCTGATGCGGGACAAGACCGAAGTCCGCGAGCGTCAGTACGCCGACCCCGGCAAACTCAGCGCGCGCGTGGACCTCCACGCCCGCTACAGCACCAATCCTCAGCCCGTCCAGGACTGGGAGTTTGGCCTCGTGGACCTCACCGGCGTGCGCCGCGCCCTCGACGCCGGCTGCGGTACCGGCAATTTCCTGGTGCCGCTGGCCCGTCGCCTCGCCGCCCAGGGCGGCTCCGTGGAGGCGCTGGATCTGGCGGAGGGCACACTGGGTGAGGCGCGGGCGCGCGTCGCGGCCGAGGGCCTGCCGGTCACCTGCCGGATCGGCGATGTCGAGGCGCTGCCCTTCGAGGACGCCGCGTTTGACCTCGTGCTCGCGAATTACATGCTCTATCACGTTCCCAACCTCGAAGGGGCGATCGCCGAGCTCCGGCGCGTGCTCCGGCCCGGTGGAACGCTCCTCGCGGCCACCAACGGCGCCGCGCACATGGCCGACCTGTGGGACCTGGCCGACTACGCCTGCCAGGATGCCGGCGTGCCCGAGGCGTTGCGCGCGGAACTCCGCACCCACGCCCGGTCGTATTCACGCCTGTCATTTTCGCTGGAGAATGGCGCGGATTGGCTTGGTCGTTATTTCTCCGAGGTCCGCCTTGAACGCCGGCCCGGCGATTTGCGCGTCACCGAAGCCGAATCCATCGTCGCCTACCTTGCGAGCATGTGGGCGCTCGATGCCGTCGTGAGCGCCGCCGCGCCGCCCGAAGGGGCCGCCGCCCTACGCTCGCGCATCCTGGCGGGTTTCCGCGCCCATATCGCCGACCGCATCGCCGCCGACGGCGCGGTGCGCATCCGCATAGACACGGGGGCGTTCATCGCCCGCTAGCGGCAAATGTGGGACCACTGGGCGCACCTTGGCCCCTCGTTCCGGCTCCTCTCCCCCGTCGTGGTCCTGGCTCCCCTCGCGCGCCCTTGGCCGCCGCGCGCCGCGGTCCTGGCTCCCCTCCCCGTCGCGACGGGGAGGGGTTGGGGGAGAGGACCCCAGAGGCCGAGGACACCCCTACACGCCTCTCCCAGCCTTGTCCTCACGCCGAGTTGGGATCGCCCGCGCCCACGCTACCCGAGGCACCGGATCCCGCGCCGCGCCTGCGCGCCAGCCACCCGCGGATCGACGCTTCCTCACCCTGGCCGCCAGGCTGGTAGTACATCCGCCCGCGCAGCGCCTCCGGCAGATATTCCTGTGGCCGCTCGGGCGGCGGCCGCGTTGGGTCCGCCGGGTCGGGCGCGCCCTCATACACGTCATGGGCGTAGACATAGCCCTTGCCGTAGTCGAGTGCCTTCATGAGGCCCGTGGGCGCGTTGCGCAGGTGCAGCGGCACGGGATCATTGCGCGTGGCGTTCACGTCTCCCTGGACCGCCGCGTAGGCCGCATAGAGCGCGTTGCTCTTTGGCGCGGTCGCCAGGTACACGACCGCCTGGGCCAGCGCCAGCGCCCCCTCCGGCATGCCGATGAAGTGGACCGCCTGCTGCGCCGCCATGCAGACGCCCAGCGCCCGCGCGTCCGCCATCCCCACATCCTCGCTGGCGAAGCGCACCAGGCGCCGCGCCACATAGAGCGGATCCTCGCCCGATTCCAGCATGCGCCCCAGCCAGTAGAGACCCGCGTCGGGGTCCGACCCGCGCAGCGATTTGTGCAGCGCCGAGATGATGTTGTAGTGCTCCTCGCCCGCCTTGTCGTAGAGCAACGCCCGCCGCTGCACCGCGTCCTCCACGGTCGCCAGGTCGATCATCCGCGTGCCGTCAGCGCCAGGGGGCGCCACCGCCGCCGCGAGCTCCAGCGCGTTGAGACCGCTGCGCGCGTCGCCGTTGGCGAACCCCGCCAGAAACACCAGCGCCTCCTCGGTGGCGGCAATGCCCTCGCCGCCCAGCCCGCGCTCCGGGTCAGCCAGCGCCCGGTCCAGCAGGTGGCGCACCTCGTCATCGCTGAGCGCGCGCAGGGTGAAGACGCGCGCCCGCGACAGCAGGGCCGCGTTGACCTCAAACGAGGGATTCTCTGTCGTCGCGCCGATGAGGATGACCGTGCCGCGCTCCACGTGTGGCAGGATGGCGTCCTGCTGGGCTTTATTGAAGCGATGGATCTCGTCAATGAAGAGGATGGTCCGCTGGCCAGTCAGGCGCAGCAGCTTCTCAGCGTCCTCCACCACACGCCGCAGGTCCGCCACCCCCGCCGTGACCGCGCTCAGCGCCACGAAATGCGCTCGCGTGGTCCGCGCGATGACCGCGGCGAGCGTCGTCTTGCCGCTGCCCGGCGGCCCCCAGAAGATCATCGAGGCGACGCGGTCGCTTTCAACACTCCGGCGCAGCGCCCGCCCAGGCGCCACCAGGTGCTCCTGTCCCGCGATCTCGTCGAGCGTCCGCGGACGAATCCGGGCGGCGAGCGGTTGCGCGGCGTTCTGCGCCGCGCCCGTGCTCTCCGCCAGCGATCCACCGCCGCCACCGGCCGGACGATCGCGCCGCCGTGCGCCCTCGGTGGGCCTAGCCCCAACCTCCTGGTTGTCACCACCGAAGAGCGACCCCTGCGACTCATCGCCGGCCATCCGCTTGCCTCCCGACTATGGGATCGACCGGCCGCTCCGCTCGTCCCCTTCGAGTATAGCACGGAGCGGACGGCGGTCCGGCTCGGCCTACCTGCCTGGGCGAGTCCTGGT
>JANWHL010000071.1 GCA_025450405.1 Ktedonobacterales bacterium | reverse complement strand
TGGCTGACCGCGCCGACTTCGGTCCCCTGCTCCGGCGCTATCGGCTGGCCGCTGGACTCACGCAGGAGGCGCTGGCCGCGCGCGCCGGCCTGAGTGCGCGCGCGGTGTGCGTACGCGAGCGCGCTCTCAGTCGCATCCGCCGCCGCGATTCCGTGCGACTGCTGGCCGAGGCGCTGGCCCTGGCGCCGCGCCAGGAAGCTGTGCTGGTCGCCGCCGCCCGCCCCGAGATCGATACATCCGCCGCCCTAGAGCCCGCTTCCACGCCGCCCAGTCTGCCAGCCCCTCCCACCCCGCTGATCGGCCGCGACCGCGACGTCGACGCGGTGGACGCGCTCCTGCGTCAGGCGGATGTCCGCCTCGTGACGCTGGTCGGCCCCGGTGGCGTCGGCAAGACGCGCCTCGCGCTCCAGATCGCCATCGATCTGAGCGGCCAGTTCGACGACGGCGCCCGCTTTGTTACGCTGGCCCCCGTCCGCGATCCCGACCAGGTGCTAGGCGCGATCGCCCAGGCGTTGGAGGTTCGCGAGGCCCCCGGCCAGTTGCTCGCGGAGCGCATTATCGCCCACCTTCGCGAGCGCCACCTCCTGCTCGTGCTCGACAACTTCGAGCACCTCGCCCTGGCCGCGCCGATTGTCTCCACGCTGCTGGCCCGCTGCCCGCGGCTGAAGGCGCTGGTCACGAGCCGGTCGGCGCTCCGGCTCCGCGGCGAGCACATCTGGCTGGTGCCGCCGCTGGCGAGCGATGCCGCGGTGGATCTCTTCCTGGCCCGCGCGCTGGAGGCCCGGCCCGACCTGGACACCACCTCCGACGTGCGCGCGGCCGCGGCCGCCATCTGCCAGCGCCTGGACCACCTGCCGCTCGCCATCGAGCTGGCGACCGCCTGGGTGCGCGTGCTGCCGCCGCGTGTGCTACTCGACCGCCTGGCGCGGCGCCTGCCCTTGCTGGTCAGCGGAGCCGCCGATCTTCCGGAACGCCAGCGCACCATGCGCGACACCATCGCCTGGAGCGAAAGCCTGCTCGCGCCCGCGGAGCGGCTCCTTTTCCGCCGCCTCGCCGTCTTCGCCGGGGGCTGCGCGCTCGAAGCCGCCGAAGCCGTTTGCGGCGCCACCCTCGCCGGGCTCGCGGCGCTCGTGGAGAGCAGTCTCATCCTGGCGGCGGCCCCGGCAAACGACGATCCGCGCTTCGACATGCTCCAGATCGCCCGCGAATACGCGCTGGAGCGGCTGGAGGGCGGCGAGGCCGCGTCCCGCGAGACCCCGTCCAGCGAGACCCCGTCCAGCGAGCCCGCGTCCCGCGAGGGACCGGACGCCACTGACCCCGAGCGTGTCGCGCTCCGCGACCGCCACGCCCAGTACTACGCCGCCTGGTCCGCGGCCATGTCGGTGATCGGGCCGTCCCAGAGCACCCGCGACGCTCGGGTTGCTCGCGAGCTGGATAACGCCCGCGCCGCGCTCGAGTGGGTGCGCGAGCGGGGGGACGCGGTCCTCGGCCTGCGCCTGGTAAATGGCTTCGGGCGTGTCTGGTACGAGCGCGGCCTGGTGAGCGAAGCGCGCCGTTGGGCCGACACCATGCTGGCCCTCGATGCCGCTGGCGCGGGATCGCCCGCGCCGCCGGATGTGCGCGGGTGGGCGCTCTTTGGCGCGAGCCTCTTGGCCGCCACCCAGGCTGACTACGAGCGCGCGGAGGTCCTCGCGGACGAAGGCTTGCGCCTGGCTCGGAGCGCCGGAGATCGGAGCGCCGAAGCCGCCGCCCTCTACAATCTCGGCGTCGCGCAACGCGCGCTCGGGGCCACCGACCGCGCGCAGGCGCTCTTCGAGGAGAGCCTGGCTATCTGCCGCAATCTGGGTGATGTCGGTGGTACACATCGCGCCGTCATCGCCGTGGCTAACCTCGCGCGCGTGCGCGGCGACCATGCGCGTGCGACCGCCCTCCTCGAGGAGTGCCTGGCCGATGTCCGCGCGCTCGAAATGGATTGGGGCGTGGCCAACGTGCTCGTCAGCCTGGGCCACCTCGCCCGCGAGCTTGGCGACTGGCCGCGCGCCGCCGCGTGCTATGCCGAGGCCCTCTCAGAGCACCACGCGCTCCGCAATCCCGTCTACGTCGCGCTCAGCCTGGAGGGCTTGGCCATCGTCGCGGGCGCTCAGGGTCAGTGGGAGCGCGCGGTGCGCCTTTGCGCCGCCGCGGCGCGACTACGCGAGACCGCGAGCGCCCCCCTCCCGCCAGATGAACAGGCGCTGGTGGCAACCACGCTGGCCACCGCGCGGGTATCGCTGAGCGGAGACGACTTCACCCGTGCCTGGCACGTGGGTCGAGAGCTGCCATTCGAGCGGCTCATCGCCGGGGCGCCGGCCGCTCTCGGTCCTGCCACCCCGCCGACGGGACCAACGAGCTCGGCCGACCCGTAGGCCATCACGTGGCCTTCGGTCGCGCCAGCAGACCCGTCACCAGCCGCGTCACATGCTCATCCGCGTCGGTGGGATACGCGTAGTCGAGCCGCCGCGCTGTATCGGTCCCCAGTGCGCGAAAGAGATCCATCGTCGCCACCAGGGCGCGGCGCATATCGTCGCCGTCATAGTGCGCGAACGCAGCACGCAGTCCGGCCACCGCGCGCGGCGCCGCCCAATCCTCCAGGAACCGCCCGTCGTGCCAGGTGTCGTACTCCTCGCCCCAGGTGGCGCGCGCCTGCCAGCCGATCATGCGCAGCACCAGGTCTTTCATGGACCCATCCAGGCAGCCGTGTGCCGTCCAGAGCTCCCCACGTCGCAGCTTCTTCACCGTCCAGAGCGCGTGGTACCAGAAGTCGTTCACCGCCTCCAGAAACTCGGCCTCGCTTGGCGGCGCCGCCGCGGGCGCGGGCAGCTCTTTGGCCGTGCGCACCACCCGCGTCGCCGCCCCATCCTTATCCACCAGCACACGCACACCCCGTCGGACGACGCTCCCAAAGGCCGCCAACGCCACCTCGGCGCGTCTCCGGTCGTCGCGCGCGACCAGCGCGTATGCCGGTCGCAGCCGGCGCAGCCAGAGCAGTCGCGCCAGATGCCGAAAGAGGTCCGTCGGGAAGATCGCGAAGTCCACATCCTGCCCGCCCGCGAAGAGCACCCGCCGTTCGCGCCCCCCGCCAACCGCCGTTTCCTCCACGAACGTCACCCACACCGTGCCCATGGCGCCCAGCCAATCGGTCGCGTCCAGATAGCGTACCGGATCGTTCGCGACGACGACCAGGTCCAGGTCCGAGAACGGGTCAGCGGGATGATCCGCGCGGGCACGCGACCCCACCACCAGCGCGGCGCGCACATCCGGCTGATCGGTTGCCCAGGCGGTGAAACGCTCCTCGATCTCTTTGAGCGACGTCGGCTCCGCCAGCCCCTCGTTCGTCGTCACACCCCACTCCTCAACCGTGCCCATGTTTGTCACGGCCGTCGCATTCCCGCACCGAGCACGTACCTGGCTCACTCTAGCATACAGAGGGCCGTACCGGTCAATTGGCGTCGTGGAATGGCCGCCAACCATGCCCGCGATGATCTCCTGGGAAATTGGCCAGTGGCCGGGTCATCGCCAGCCGGCCGTCCCACGCATCCGCTGGGAGCGCGGCGTGCCCCAGGGCTCACAAATCCCTCGAAAGTCGCCCTCTGCCCTGATGACGTGCCCGCCGCGCAGGAGTCCCTCGCAAATAGCCCGCCGCCCCACCACCCTCCCCGCCGCGCAGGATTACCCGCGGAACTTCAATTCCGCATGCCCGCTTTTCCACCCCGCCCGTGGTCGGCTCCACAATAGTCACCCGCCTCCCTGGTGGTCATCGGACTTCCACCGGTACCTTCAATCCCACATCCTCGCCATTCCGCCCGCATGACCGTCCGCGCGCCCGCTATGCCCGCCCACCGGCCGCATCTGCTACACTGAACGCGGCCAGCGTCTACGAAGGAGCCTGCCGCATGCCCGCCACCCCCCGCGCCGCCCTCACCGCCACCGAGACCGCCTTCGTCGCCCGTGCGCGCGTGGGGCGCCTCGCCACCGCCGATGCCGCTGGCCGGCCCTACGTCGTCCCCGTCTGCTACGCCTACGACGGCGCGCGCTTCTACATTGCCCTGGACGAGAAGCCCAAGCGCGCCAGCGATCGCCAGTTACGCCGTGTCCGCAACATCGCCGAGCGCCCCGAGGCCAGTTTGGTGATCGACCACTACGAAGACGATTGGTCCCGCCTGGGCTGGGTGCTCGTCCACGCCCGCGCCGCTCTGCTGGACCCAACCGACCCCACCCACGCGCCCGCTCTGGCTCTCCTGCGCGACCGCTACGCGCTCTACCGCGGCATGGCCCTCGAAGACCGACCCGTCATCGCCCTCACCCCCGACTCCGTCTCCTCCTGGGGCACAGCCACCGACACCGCCAGGTTCTCGGTCTGGCCATCCATGGCCGTCGGGGAGGATCCATCCCACGAACCACCTGAACTGGCCGGCGGAAGCGAGCCCACCGGCCGCGGCACCGACTTCCTCCCCATCGCCCGCGGCCGCCACGTCGTCCGCCGCTACCAGTCCCGCGCCGTCCCCCGTGCCCTCGTCGAGCAGACCCTCGAGGCCGCGCGCTGGGCACCCTCACCCCACGGCCGTCAGCCCTGGCGCTTCGTCGTCCTCACGCGCTCCGAGCCCAAAGCCCGCCTGGCCGATGCGATGGGCGTCGAGTGGCGCCGCAATCTCGAGATGGATGGCCAGGACGCCGACGCCGTCTCCACGCGCCTGGAGCTCTCGCGCGAGCGCATCCGCCGCGCCCCCGTCGCCATCCTCGCCTGCCTCTACCTCGCCGACCTCGACCACTACCCCGATCCGTCCCGTCAGGCCGCCGAGGAGATCATGGCCATCCAGAGCCTCGGCGCCGCCCTCCAGAATCTGCTCCTCGCCGCCTACACGCTCGGCCTCGACGGCGGCTGGATGTGTGCGCCCCTCTTCTGCCCCGACATCGTCCGCACCGCCCTCGACCTCGAGCCCGCCCTCATTCCCCATGCCCTCATCACGCTTGGCTATGCCGCTCGCGACCCCGAGCGCCGCCACCATCGTCCCATCGGTGCCCTCGTCGTCCGCTGGGATTGACCATCTCGCCCTCGACCGGCTGCCGGCTTCTCCCTATTTGCATCGGCCGGGGCGCCCGCCACGAGTATGAACGTTCCGCGTCCAAACGCCGTTTTCGTCGTCACGCGTAGGCGGAAGGCGATCACCCTACCGTGCCATGTGCCCGCGCGGCGTGGCGTGCGTCACCGCCAGCTCCATCAGTTCGCCCAGCGTCCGGCGCGAGGCCTCGGCGATGTGGGCCGCTTCGTACTCGGTCTTCCAGCTGCGCAGCTCGCCGGTGTCGTCGTCGGCGAGGTAGCGCCACTGCCCATAGACCTCGAACGCGACGGAAAAGCGGCCCGCGTGACGCCCCTCGCTCATGCGCACGATCGCCAGCCGGTGCTGACCGACGTACCGCGCCAGTGCGCTCATCCCGTGCGCTCCTCTCCGTCTCCACCCTTGAGCGGGGCCGCATCCGCCGGGAAGCGCTCTGGCCTTCCCACGCGGCCATCCTCGAGCCACCCGTCCGGCCACTCAGAATAGCACACGCCGGGTAATATCGCGAATCGGGAGCGCCCCGATCCAGCACACGCCAGCGCGTGCGACCGCTACGCCGCCGGGGGCGGCTCATCGCCGCCAGGGGCGAGCACGCGCACCGTGCGCGCCATACCCACGCCCGCGCCAGTCGAGACTTTATCCTCCGCTGTCTCCCATATGTGTATCTCCCGTGCGCGCCGTGGCGCACGCAGATCGCCCAGCAAGATGTCGATGGCGGACCAGCAGCGTCGCCGCGCCGCGACGATGCGTTCGTGCGCACCAGTACCCATAGCTTCCCCCGCGCTCTGGGCGGGCGCCGGCGTCCAGGTTGCGCCCGCGGCCCCAGCATGACCAGCAAGCCACGCGCGCGCCGCTTCGGCCCAGACCGCGCTCTCGCCGCGCCCACTCTCGGTCGCCGCCTCGGCCATCGCCCGCAGGATCGAAGGGGCGATACGCACCTCGGTCCGGGCGGGCAGGGCCGCGGGTGCCGCCAGAGACGTGACGCCCGTCGCGGCGGACAGCGCGCGTGGCCCGCCGATCGTCCGCGGCGGCGCGCACTCCATCCGCCGAGCGGCCGGGAATGGCAGCACGCTATGCGTAAGTGCCTCCTCCTGTGCCCCGTGCAGGGCATGGATGGGTACCGGTGGCAACGGCCCGGAAGCCACGGCGGCCGGGCGCGCGGGCATCGTGTGCGCTGGCGCCGCCCCGCCCGTTGGCCCCGCCGGCACCACGCTCAGCGCCTGCCGAAGGGGCGTTGGTCCCCCAGACTCTGGCTCGGCCCACGCCCAGCCCGATCCGGCCACGGCCGAGCCCAGCCCCTCTCGGGGCGGTTCCGCCACCGCCCAGGGCCGATCGCGTCCCATAGCGCCAGCATACGCGCCTTGCTCGCTCGCCCGCGCGGTCAGCTCAATCGGCCGCGTGCCGCCCACCACCGGCTCAGCGCCCACCCTCGCCGACTCATCATGGAACGTCACGATGAAGACCTCGGTCACCACCACTGGTCGTTGCATGCGC
>JANWHL010000070.1 GCA_025450405.1 Ktedonobacterales bacterium | reverse complement strand
CGACTCAGGATCACGGCATAACCTTCACCAACCGCGTGTACTATTACGACATCGAGCGTGCCCAGTTACGGTCCTGGCCGATCTACTCGGGTGATTGGTCTTCCCAACTCCACGCCGGTCTGGCGGTTGACCAGAAGGGCGACGTGTGGATCAGCTGGAATCACCACCTCGTGGACTTTCGTCCCGCCGATGGGTCGTACGTCCGGTATGAAATCCCAGCGCGGGCCACATATCCCCTACCGGCGGCGGTAATTCGAGATCTGCCGGCTGACCTGGGCATCACCGACGTTGCCGTCGGGAAGAATGGGACGATCTGGATCGCGCGGTACGGAGCGCTCTCCCTCACGTCATTTTCTCCCACCAATCGGACGTTTAGCGAGCATGCATTGCCGCCAAATGCGGGTGATCCCGCCAAGATCGCCATTGGGCCAGACGGCCACGTCTTTTTCATCACGAACCTTTCGGCCGACCACCCCGGCTACGGCGCGGAGAAAGTGGGCGAGTTTGATCCGCGATCGGGCAGTACCGTAGTGACTGAGCACGGCGCCTTATCTCTGGCAGTGACAGCGCGGGGCGACGTGTACACTGGACTCAGCTTGCGGGCGTTCGGCTTGGGCCGATTGAGCGCATCGGAACGTGCGAATGCCCACGCTCAGAGCCGTGCGCCGAAGTTTCAAGAGCAGCTCGTGCCATTTGATATCGATGACCGTGCTGTGGCCGTAGACGGCAACGGGCGTGTGTGGGTAGCCGTAGGAGGACGCCCCGAGATCGCCGTACTGAGCCCGGCCAGCGGGCGCATTCAGGTGTGCCAGTACGCAGCGCCCCGCTATCACGTCCTGGCCGGCCTGGGATGCGCAGCCCGGCATCCCGCGTACTACACCGAAGCCGGGTGCGGTCTGGCTGTCGCACATCGTCGCGATGGTAACAGACAAGGAGGGACATCTCTGGTACGTACGCGAGGGATCAAGCAATATCGAGGAAGTCGTGGCTTGAGCGTTTAGCCGGAGCGCCCACGCCGCGTGTCTCGCCTACCCGATGCGCGGCGTGCGCCCCCAGCGCTACGCGTGATGATGTCTCGGCCGGCGTGGGTCGTCGAGGCAGCGCCGGCCGTGCGACCGACGGAGCTGTGCGATACCGTGTTCGTCGGTCACTCCCCAAGCAGCAAATGAACGGAGTATCTTGTGAGCGACCGACGTGCCGATCACGCGCCAGTCTCCCACATGGGCAGTGGACGCATGGTGATAGCATATCTCGGGCTGGCCCTGGGCTTTGCGCTAGTTCTCGCGGCCTGTGGCGCCCCTCCCACGACATCTCCCGTTGGGGCGGGAACGCCGTCGCCGGCCCCGGCGGGCCCGACCGTGTATCTCGCCGCCGGAAGTCTCTACGCTCTGCACCCGAGCGATGGGAAGCAACTGTGGCGATACTCAGCGGCGGACAACCTGGCGACACCCGCTGTAGCTGGCGGAGTCATCTACACCGACGACGGTCATGGCGTCTTGGCGCTCGGTGTGAGCGATCGCGGGCTGCGCTGGCGCCGCGAACTCGGCCATCTCGTGAGGTCTGCGCCGACGGTGGTGGACGGAATGGTCTACGTTGGTCTTGGCTACCCGAAGGACACCACGCCGTTTGGTGCGGTCTGCGCGCTGCGCGCGAGCGACGGCGCCCTCGCCTGGTGTCACCCGGTGGGCGATCCCGTCTATGGGCGGCCCGCCGTGTCCGACGGGGTGGTTTACTTCGGGTCTACTGACGACTATGCCTATGCCCTAAAGGCCGCTGACGGTACGCTGCTGTGGCGGTCCAGGACCGGTGACGCGATCTGGGATGCGCCGATTGTCGCCGACGGCACCATGTATGTCACCTCCTACGATGGCTATCTCTATGCGCTCGGCGCCGCCGATGGCCGCCAGCTGTGGCGTTTTCGCGTCGGCCCGATGCCAAACGGGACCGACATCGGTGGCGGGATCGTCTACGCCGGGACGAACAATGGCGGCCTCTACGCGCTGCGCGCCGGGGACGGCGCGGTCCTCTGGCACCAACCATTGGGCACCTCTGTGTTGAGTGTCATGACAACCGGTGGTGCGGTGTATGTGAGCGCCGGAGATGGGAACGGCTACGCGTTCGGCGCGGCGGATGGCGCGCCGCGCTGGCGTGCGCCGATTGGTGGGTTTGTCGCCGCTCCGGCGGTGGTCAACGGCCTGGTCATCGCGGACCGCTGCGACTGCACGCCAAGCGCTTCCGACACCAACCCCAACGGCGAGGTATTCGCCTTCAGCGGTGTCGACGGGAGCGTGCGCTGGGACGTCCATATGCCCGTGGCGCCCATGGGGCCACCCGTCGTGGCTCCTTTTCCTTTAGGTTGATGCGAACGCCGGCGTCAAAAGGGCGCCCCGACAGTGGTACTGGAGCGACCTACCGCGCCGGCTTGTCGTCGCCGAGCTCGGCGCGGCGGGTCTCCAGGTTGGCGAGGGTGGCCTGGGCGGCGGCGAGGGCGTCGCGCTCCTTTTGGACCACGTCGGGCTTGGCGCGGCCGACGAATTGCTCGTTGCCGAGCATGCGCTCGGAGCGCGCGATCTGGCGGCGCACGCCGTCGATCTCGCCGTCAAGGCGGGCGATCTCTTTGGCGAGGTCTAGCAAGCCGGCGAGCGGGAGATAGACCTCGACGCTCCCGGCCACCAGCGCCATCGCCTGCTCGGGTTTGGCGGCCAGCTTGCGCTCGACGCGCGGCGGCTCGGTGCGCGCGAGCTGCTCGATCACGGTCGCCTGTTGCTTGAGCATGGGCGTTTTCGCGCCGGCGGCCACGATCACCGGGACGCGTTTGCCGGGCTCGACGCCCGCCTCCTTCTTGGCGTCGCGGATGCGGGTGACGATCTCACGCAGCAGACCGAAGTCCGCCTCGGCGGCGGTGTCGATGCGCTCGAGGGCGGCCGCGGGCCAGGGGGCAATGATCAGCGCCGGGGCGGGGCGCTCGTCCGCGGGCAGGTCGGCATAGAGGTGCTGCCAGACCTCCTCGGTGACGAACGGCATGTAAGGGTGGAGCAGCCGGAGGGCAGAATCGAGGACGGAGCGGAGGATATGCGCCGTCGGCTCGCGCAGGCGCTCGTCGCCGAGCTGGACCTTGGCGATCTCGAGGTACCAGTCGCAGTACTCCGACCAGAAGAACTCGAAGAGCAGGCGCCCCGCCTCGCCGAATTGGAACTCCTCCACCAGGCGCGTGACGTCGGCGGTGACGCGGTGGGCGCGGCTGACGATCCAGCGGTCGGCGAGGGTATACGGCTTGAGGGCGGCGAGGTCGGGCACGCGGGGCGGGACGGCCTCGGTCTGGCCGATGACAAAGCGCCCGGCGTTCCAGATCTTGTTGGCGAAGTTGCGGTTGCCGACGATGCGCTCGGGGACGAGCTTCATATCGTTGCCGGGGGTGCCGCTGGTGGCCAGGGTGAAGCGGAGGGCGTCGGTGCCGTACTGGTCCATCACCTCGATGGGGTCCACGACGTTGCCGAGCGACTTGCTCATTTTGCGGCCCTGCTCATCGCGGACGAGGCCGTGGAGATAAACAGTGTTGAACGGGACGACGCCGAGGAAATGGATCCCGGACATGGCCATGCGCGCCACCCAGAAGAAGATGATGTCGTAGCCGGTTTCCATCACCGAGGTGGGGTAGTAGGCGCGGAGGTCGGGGGTGTCGTCGGGCCAGCCCAGGGTGCTGAACGGCCAGAGCCAGGAGCTGAACCAGGTGTCGAGGACGTCGGGGTCCCGCTCGAGGTTCTGGCTGCCGCAGGCGGCGCACTGCGTCGGGTCTTCGCGCGCGACGGTGATCTCGCCGCAGTCCTGGCAGTACCACGCGGGAATGCGGTGGCCCCACCAGAGCTGGCGTGAGATATTCCAGTCGCGGATGTTTTCGAGCCAGTCGGTGTAGACCTTGGTGAAGCGCTCGGGGACGACGCGCATCTGGCCGTAGCGGACCGCGCCGAGGGCGGGCGTGGCGAGCGGGGTCATTTTGACGAACCACTGCTTGGAGATGAGCGGCTCGACGATGGTGCCGCAGCGCGAGCAGTGGCCGAGGGGGATAGTGTAGTCCTCCTGCTTGACCAGCAGGCCGAGCCGGTCCAGCTCGGCCACGAGCTTGGCGCGCGCCTCGAAGCGGTCCAGGCCCTCATAGGGGCCGGCCGCGGCGGTCATGCGGGCGTCGAAGTCGATGACCTGGATGCGCGGGAGGTTGTGGCGGTTGCCGATCTCGAAGTCGGTCGGGTCGTGGGCGGGAGTCACCTTGACGGCGCCAGTGCCGAAGGCGGGGTCGACGGCAGCGTCGGCGATGATGGGGATGCGGCGGCCGAGCACGGGCAGGATGGCGTGGCGGCCGACCAGGCGCTGGTAGCGCGCGTCGGAGGGATGGACGGCGACGGCGGTGTCGCCGAGGATGGTCTCGGGCCGGGTGGTGGCGACGGTGATGTACTCCTGGGCAGTCTCACCTTCCGCGTTCTCGAGTGGGTAGCGGACGTAGGTGAGCTTGCCGGGGGTATCCACGACCTCGACCTCGAGGTCGGAGATGGAGCTCATGCAGCGCGGGCACCAGTTGATGATGCGTTCACCGCGATAGACCAATCCCTCCTCATAGAGGCGGACGAAGACCTCGCGGACGGCGCGGGTGAGGCCGTCGTCGAGGGTGAAGCGCTCGCGATCCCAGTCGCAGCTCGCGCCGAGCCGGCGGTGCTGATCCTGGATGCGGTGCTTGTACTGGCGCACCCACTCCCAGACGCGTTCGACGAACGCTTCGCGGCCGAGCTGGTGGCGGTCGGTGCCCTCGCGGGCGAGCTGCTTTTCGACGACGGCCTGGGTGGCGATGCCAGCGTGGTCCTCGCCGGGGACCCAGAGGGTGGGGTCGCCGCGCATGCGGTGGAAGCGGATCATGATGTCTTCGAGGGTGGCGGTGATGGCGTGGCCGAGGTGCAGCGCGCCAGTGACATTGGGCGGCGGCATGCTGATGACGAAGGGCCGGCGGTCAGGATTGGGGCGTGGCTTGAAGTAGCCAGACTCCTCCCACCAGCGGTAGAGGCGCTGTTCGACGGTGCTGGGTTCATAGGCTTTGGGGATGGTCTCGAGTCGTCGCTGGGAGTCGATGGCCATGGGTGGTGTTGTCCTCCGCCGCCAAAGAAGACGGCTGATACGCGCCTCGGGTGAAGGACTCACACTTGACGCGCCGGGCGTCCACCGGACGCCCCTACGCAACGGCTTGT
>JANWHL010000069.1 GCA_025450405.1 Ktedonobacterales bacterium | reverse complement strand
CAGATAGCTCACCCGGTCCCCCTCGCTGCCCCTACGCTCGCCGTGCCCGATCGCGGGCCGCCCATCCTCCTCCGTGCGCTCATCACCGCCTGGTTTGTGATCCCACTCCCCGATGTTTCCGCCCGTACCTCGCGCCACCGGAAGTTGCCCGGCGATCTCAGCGGATTGTTGGTCATCGTCCCGCCACCGGCGACGTGTCCGCCACCACCCCGTCCGCGGCCGCCGGTCTGGCGGTTCGCGCGCGATGCTCTTGCACCACCCGCGAGATCCCAGCCAGCGTCACCCGCCCGCGCACCGCTCCGCCCTCCTCCACGACCAGCGCCGGGGCACCGGTCGCCATCAGGCGCAGCAGTGCCGACAACAGCGGCGCGTCCGCCGCGATGCGCTCGCCCGCCGCGTCGGGGCCGGCCGGCTCCAGCGCCTCGGTCACAGGCAGGTACTCGAACTGCCGCAGGATGTTGTCCGCGCCCACCAGCCGGCTCACGGCCTCGGTGGCTGGCGTCGCCAGCAGCTCGACCGGCGTGCCCTCCTGGATCAATTTGGCGTCGGCGAGCACGACGATCTGGTCGCCCAGCTTGAACGCCTCCGCGACGTCGTGCGTGACGAAGAGGATCGTCTTGCCGACCCCGCGCTGGATGCGCACCAGCTCGTCCTGCAGCCGCTCGCGCGTGATGGCGTCCAGCGCGCCGAAGGGCTCGTCCATCAGCAGGATCGCCGGGTCCGCCGCCAGCGCGCGCGCCAGTCCCACGCGCTGTTGCTGCCCCCCCGAGAGCTGGCGCGGATAGCGCCCGCGGAACTCGCCGGGCTCCAGCCCCACCAGACGCAGCAGCTCGTCCACACGGCCGTCGGTCTCGCTCGCCGGCTGGCCCAGGATCGAGGGCACCACGCGCACGTTCTCGGCGATGGTCATGTGGGGGAAGAGTCCCACCTGCTGGATCACGTAGCCGATGCCGCGCCGGAGCGCGATCGGATCCTGCTCCACGGTGGGCGTGCCATTGACGAGCACTTGACCCGACGTCGGGTCGCTCAGCCGGTTGACCATGCGCAGCAGCGTAGTCTTGCCCGAGCCCGAGGTGCCCAGCAGCATACAGATCGCGCCGTCGCGGACGGCGAAGCTCACATCGTCCACCGCGGGATGGGCGGCGCCGGGATACGTCTTCGTCACGTGCGCGAATTCGATCTTCGCCATCTCGCCCGTACTCTTCCCTCAGCGTGCCGCCGGACATCCAGGACATGCATGCCCATTCGCGGAGGCCGCCCGTTGGCCGATGAGAGCGTACCCACCAAACCTTACGGGGTGATTGCCTGGCGGCCCAGCACACAGGCCGATTCGCGCACACCGCGATGCGCGACGCCGCCCGTCGCGAACACGACTGGAAACCATACCAGCGCAAGAGTCACACCGTCAAGATCAGCGATCAGGTGGCGAGGTCCGCGGCCTAGCTCTGGTCGTCCAGGCTGGCGAACAGCGTGTTCAGCGATTCCGCCAGCGTCGGGTGCGCGAAGATCGCCTCGCGCAGCACGGGATACGTCAGGTGGCCCATCATCGCGACCTCGAAGATCGCCATGATCTCGCCGCCTTCCAGACCCAGCACGGAGCAGCCCAGGATCTCCCGTGTCTGGGCGTCCACGACCGCCTTCATCACCCCGCGCGACTCATCCACCTCCAGCGCCCGCGCCACGTAGTTCATCGGCATCTTCGCCACACGAATACTCCGCCCCTGGGCGCGCGCCTCGCGCTCCGTCAGGCCCACCACCCCCAGCTGCGGGTCGATGAACAGTGTGTACGGCACCAGCCGCCCCGTGATGGTCGCGTGGCCGCCGTGGATCAAGTTCTCGCGCAGGATGCGGTAGTCGTCGTACGAGATGTGCGTGAACGCCGGCCCACCCTTCACGTCGCCCAGCGCGTAGATGCCGGGCACATTGGTCTCCAGCCGCTCGTTCGCCTGGATGGCGCCGCGCTCATCGGCCTGGATGCCGGCCGCCGCCAGGTTCAGTTGGCCGCTGTTCGGCGTCCGCCCGACCGCCACAAGCAGGTGCGTGCCCGTCAGCGTGCGCTCCCCCTCCGGCGCGCGCACGTCCAGCGCGATGCCGCCCATCTCGCCGCGGCGCGCCCGCAGCGACTCGGTCCGGAGTAGCACCTCGATCCCGTCCTCGCGCAGGATATTCGTGACCGCCTGGGCAATGTCTTCGTCCTCGCGCGGCAACAGTTGCGCTCCACGCTGCACGATCGTCACGCGGCTGCCGAAGCGCCGGAACATCTGCCCGAACTCGAGGCCGACATAGCCGCCCCCCAGCACGATCAGGTGCTCCGGCACGGTGTCGAGCTCCATGATGCTGGTGGACGTGAGCGCCGGCACGTCCGCCAGGCCGGGGATCGGGGGGATCGTGGGCCGGGCGCCGCTGTTGATCAGGATCGTCTCGGCGGCGAGCGATCGCGTCCCGCCCGCGACGAGCCGGACCTCCAGCGTCTTGGGACCAGTGAAGCGCGCCTCGCCGCGAATCAGCTCCAGGCCCGCTGTCCCCTCAAGACGGCGCTCGCTGCCGCCGCGGAAGTCGTCCACGACCGCCCGCTTGCGCTGGCGCACCTCAGCCAGGTTGACCGTCACCGGCCCCGTGTGGACCCCATAATCCGCCGCCCGCCGCGCCAGATACGCGACCCTGGCGCTGGCCACCATGGTCTTGGTGGGCGTACAGCCCTCGTTGATACAGGTCCCGCCGACGTGCTCGCACTCGATGATCGCCGTCCGCCGTCCGGCCTGGGCCAGGGCGCTGGCGAGCGGCCCGCCGGATTGTCCGGCGCCGATCACGATGGCGTCAAATTGTTCCGGGGCCATCCAGCCAGCCTCCCTCTCTCTGCAACGGGCAACGCGTGCCGTGGGATATGTGTTGTGGGCAAACCGCCCCACTTTACCCCCATTCCGCCGACCGCCGCCAGCCCCTTGTGGTTATCAAGTTGCGCGCCGCGAAACTGAGGCGTAGAATGAGAACTGGCGACGATGCCTCGCGACGCGAAGCCAGGGATGCGGTGTCAGCGGAACGAGTCCTCGGATGTGGACGCTCGTCGCGTAGCCAGGGGTGGAGGGGAGCATGCCGCTCGCCGTGCGCCTCGCGCGCATCTGGAAACCGCTGATCGCGCTCATGGCTCTGGTTGGCGTCGCCACCACGCTGTGGATCGGCGGCTTCGGAGCCCACGCCGCGCCCACGCGGTACCCCGGCCGGGCAATCCAGCTCGCGCCAGCCGACATGGAGGCCCTTATCTTCGTCTGGGCCAGCGGCACCCCCGCCATCCAACGGGTGGCGCAAACCACATGCGTCCGCGCGGCTCTCAGCTCCCGGCAATGCGCCGCCATCGGCGCGGCCGTGCGCCACGGCTGGCTCGACCTCATGGCGCGCGATCCCGCCGCACTGGGGCATGTCGGCGTCGCTCCCAATCCGCGCGGCCGCGCCGATGCGCTGGGTGAGCTCGGCGCGCGGCTGACCGCCATCACCGGTGCGCGGAGTGGCGCGCTGCTCCCGGTCACGCGCCAGGCGTATGCCCAGATCACCAGTCCCGCCTGGATTCAGTCGGCGGTCGCCCCACCCAGCGGGAACGTTCGGGCGCCCCTCCCGCGCGGCATCGTCCTCGTGTGGGCGACCTCGTTCTCCCAGAGCCCGCTCCCGAACGGTCTCAACCCCACCACCAGCGCGTATGTCGCCCTCCCCGATGCCTACCTCAAATTCGCCAACTGGGGCCAGATCACCTCCATCCCCGCCATCTACCAGCCCTACTATGCGCCCAGCGGCACCCAGACTCACTGGTCGGTCAGCGTGATGACGCCGGACCTGACCCACCGCGACCTCAATGTGCTGGTGACCGATGTGGGTCCGTGGAACGAAGACGACAACTGGTGGGACCCCGACAGCACCAGCGCGACGCTTCCCGCGAGCTGCCCCGTCGCGACGACGACGCGCCCTGGCGCCACCGCCAACCGGCTGGTGAACGGTATCTGTCCCAACGGGAGGAACCTCCGCCGCGTCTACTACTACCTGCTCTACCAGCACGGCGGACTGCCATTCTTCCAGGCGAGCGCCTACGCGCCCAGCGGCGGCTTCAACGACACCACCGCCTGGCCAACCGACCTCAACCGCTATTGCTCCGAGGCATCGGCGGCCTCATTCAACTCCGACAACCTCGCCTGTACCCCCGGCACGGGTACCTACAACCAGACCAATGGCGCCTGGGATCGCTCGGGCCTCTATGATCAGTCCGTGTCCAATCAGGCCAGCATCGACCTGAGCCCCGCCGTGGATAAAGCACTCGGCTGGACCTATCCCGCCAGCGGCCTCGTCCAGGTGGTCGTCGGCACCCTGCCGTAGCGGGGCGCGCGTCTAGCGTTCGCGCCAAGAGTACCCCTCCGCCCCCTCTGTTCCCTATGCGGTTGTCTCTCTGTCGCAATCTCCGCGTCCTCGGCGCTCTCGGCGGTTAAGTCCCGTTCCTCTCCGTCCCTCTCCGTTTCTCTCTGCGTCCTCTCCGTGTCCTCTGTGGTTTCTCTCCCCGCCCTACGTCTCGCCGCCGATGATTTCGCCCCCATGGAGGATTGCCGGGTCGGGCTGATACTCCGGGTACTCGATCTCCCAGAGTGTCCCCGGCTCCTCGCGTGCCTCCCAGCGGCGCAGCGCGTCGCGGAGCACCTGGTGCTGCAGGTCCGGCTGGTCGGGCAGGCCCAGCGGGTCGCCCAGCGTGAACCCCACCGGGTGGATCGCCCGCGGCGGCCCCATCTCGCGCGAGGCCCGCGGCACCAGCGTGATGAGCACCGTGGGGATGCCCCGCATCTCGATCTCGCGCTGAATCGCCACCACCGTCCGGTGGCAGAGCGGGCAGCCCGCCGTCAGCACCACGCCCTCGGCGCGTGAGCGCTCGATCACCGCCGCCATCTCCGGCGCGGCGCGCTCATAGAGGTCGCGCAGGCGCTGCGTGTAGCCCATCATCCCCAGGTGCTTCTCGGCCACGCCGCCGATCACCCCCGCCGCCGCCAGCTCGCGCAGGCGATCGATGGGAAATACGCAGTTGATGTCGCGGTCGGCGTGCTGATGGTCATAGTGGCCGTGGGTCACCATCAGGTCGGCGGCGGCCACATCGCCACCGATGATCCGCCACGTGTTGTCGCCCGTGAGGTCGAACGGCACCTCAGCGCGCCTGTGCACACCCGCCGTCGTCACCAGGGCGAAAACGGTATCGCGCAGCTCACGCGCGCGCGGCGTGTAGGGGATGCAGCGGCGGGACATCGCGAGCATAGGGCCACATCTCCTTGGGGACGCCAGTATCAGGCGCGGTAGCCACGTCGCGCACGATCGCGATCCACCGCGATCCATCGTGGGGCGGCGACGCGCCGCGCGACGAAGGGAGGCGCGGGGCCGATCGACGGTGATCGGCCCCCGCGGCGCGCTCAGTCGAGCTTGCGCAGCACCTCGAAGAGCACCTCGTTGTCTGGGGCTTCGTTGAGCGGCCGGTGCACGTGGATCCACGCGAGCCGGCCCCGCTTGTCCACCACGAAGAGCGCGCGCTCAGGCATCCCGGCCATGTGGCGCACCCCATAGAGATCGGCCACCCGCCCCTGGGGATAGAAGTCAGACAGGAGCGGATAAGAGATGCCGAGCTGGTTCGCCCAGGCACGCAGCGAGTGATGCGCATCCATGCTGACGCCGAGCACCTGGGTGTCGAAGCGATTGAAGCGTTCGAGCTCGGCCTGATACGAAGGCATCTGGGCGGAACAGGTACCGCTAAAGGCATAGGGGAAGAAGGCCAGGACGACATTCTTCGCGCCCCGAAACTCACTGAGGGCCACCGTCTGCCCGCCGGCGCTCTTGAGCGCGAACTCGGGAGCCATGTCGCCCACTTTCAGGGTTGGCGTCTCGCTCAAGCTAATATCGCTTGCCATCGCATCGCTCCCCTCATGATGATCGCCCTCCCAGGTACTCACGGCATGATCGCACTACTCGGTACTCACGGGATGATCGCACTCCCGGGTAATCACGGTCCGCCCTCCGGCTCCCCTCGCGCCCCTGGCCGCCGCGCCTCGCGGGCCTGCCTCCCCTCCCCGTCGCAACGGGGAGGGGCCGGGGGTGAGGACCCATTGGCCGGGGTCCCTCACTGGGGCCGGGGGAGGGGGACCCCCGCATATTGTATCGTCCATCGGTTACGACCGCATCACGCATGGCGCCCCTTGGCCCCGCCTCCGGTCCCCGCCACCTGGCCTCGCCGATCCGCGCTATACTGCTCGCGTGAACACGCCCCCCACCGATCAGCCATCCGCTGGCGCCCTCCCCGCCGCGATGCGCGCCGCGCGCTTCCACGCCCCACGCGATGTGCGCGTCGAACGCGTGCCCGTGCCCGCTCCCGGTCCCGGCGAGGTGCTGCTGCGCGTGCTCGTCGCCACCACCTGCGGCACCGACCTCAAGGCCTACCGGCGCGGGCACCCATTGCTGCTGGGACCACCACCAGCCCCGTTCGGCCACGAGTACGCGGGCGAGGTGGCCGCCGTCGGCCGCGGCGTCACCCAGTGGGCGCTCGGCCAGCGTGTGGTGGGCGCGAATTCCGCGCCCTGCGGCGCCTGCTCCTATTGCGCTCGCGGCCAGGAGAGCCTGTGCGAGCGGCTGGCGCTCTGGAATGGTGCCTACGCTGAGTATGCCCTCGTGCCGGCGCCGATCGTCGCACGCAACCTCTACCCGCTCCCTCCGGACCTCGCGGCCGCTTCGGCGGCGCTCTGCGAGCCGCTGGCGTGCGCCCTACACGCCGTTGACGATGCCGGCGTGCGTGAGGGCGACACCGTGGCGATCCTTGGCAGCGGGCCGCTGGGCCTGCTGCTGTTGGCCTCGGCACGTCGGGCAGGTGCGCGGGTGGTGCTCTGCGGCCGGCGGCCGGAGCGCCTGGATCTGGCGCGTCGCTGGGGCGCCGCTGTGGTCCTGGATACCGCGACAACCGGCGAGGGCGATGTCCAGGCCCGCGCCATTCGCGACCAGACCCCTGGCGGCCGCGGCGCCGATGTCGTCATCGAGGCGGTGGGCCGGCCCGAGGTCTGGGCCACCGCCGTGGCGGCGTCTCGGCCTGGCGGCACGGTGGACCTCTTCGGCGGGTGCGCCCACGGCACCACCGTGACCATCGACACCCACGCGCTCCATTATGAGGCGCGCACGCTCAAAGGCACCTTCCATCACACCCCGCGCCACTTCGCTGCCGCCCTGGCCGCCATCGCGGACGGCACCATCCCCGCTGGCGAGCTCATCACCGGCGCCATCGCGCTGGACGATCTGGTGTCGGCCTTCGCGCGCCTGGAGCGCGGCGAGGGCATCAAATACGTCGTGCGGCCCTGATCCGCGTGATTCCCTGGTCCGCGTGCTTCGCGCTCGCATTCAGTGATCGCGTGGCCGCGGATAGCGTGATCGTGTCAGCCTCACCACCCGAAGGATCCCGTGCCATGACACCCACCCCCAACACGCCCACCTACCCCGTCGTCCGCCTCAAGCCTGGCCGCGAGCGCCCCATCCTGAGCGGCCATCCGTGGATCTTTTCCGGCGCGCTGCAATCGATCCCTCCCGACCTCGCGCCCGGCGCCATCGTGGACGCCGTCTCCGCGCGCGACGAGTTCACCGCCCGTGGCTACCTCAACGCCGGCAACAGCCTCGCGCTCCGTGTCCTGTCGCTGGATCCCGCCGAGGCGATCGACGCCGCGTTCTTCGAGCGCCGCGTGCGCGAGGCGGCGTCGCTCCGGGCCGCGCTCGCGCGTCAGGACACCAACGCCTACCGGCTCATCCACGCCGAGGGCGATTTCCTCCCGGGCCTCGTCGTCGACCGCTACGACCGCTGGCTGGTCGCGCAGATCCACACCGCCGGCATGGAGGCCCAGCGCGATCTCGCCGCCGCCGCCCTGCGACGCGTGGTGGAGCCCGAGGGCATCCTCGTCCGCAACGACCTTGGCGCGCGTGGCCGCGAGGGGCTCCCCGTCGGCGCGCCCGAGGTGCTCTGGGGCGGCGTACCCGAGCGCGTGACCATCCGCGAAGCGGGCGTCGCCTATCTTGTGGATCCCTACCACGGACAGAAGACTGGCTTTTTTCTGGACCAACGCGACAAGCGCGCGTGCGTGGCGGAATGCGCGGTGGGCGCGCGGTCGCTGTTGAACTGCTTTGCCTACACCGGCGGCTTCGCGTTGGCGGCGCTCGCGGCCAATGCGGCGCTGGTCACCACCAACGTCGACGCGTCGAAATCGGCGCTCGAACTGGCGCGCGCGAACTTCCAACTGAATGGGCACGATCCCGATGCCCACGAATTCGCCGACGAGGACGTCGGCGCGTTTCTGAAGGCGCGCGTCGAGGCCGGCACCACCTACGACATCGTGGTAGTGGACCCTCCCGCCTACGCCAAGAGCCTGGAGAGCAAGAACCGCGCGCTCTACGGCTACGAGCAGCTGAACGCGCTCGCCGGGCGTGTGGTGGCGCCGGGCGGCTTTCTGCTCACCTGCTCCTGCTCCGGCGCGGTCACCATGCCCGAGTTCGAGGCTGCCGTCCACGGCGCGTTGCTGCGCATCCGGCGCCGCGCCCAGGTCGTCGAGACCTTCACCGTCAGCCTCGACCACCCCACGCTCCTCGGCTTCCCTGAAGACCGGTACCTCAAAGCGCTGCTGCTCCGAGTTCTGTGAACCACGCACCTCAATCCTTGCGTCACGGCGCGCAATCGTGCGCCCCTCCGCCTCCGTAACGGTAAGGAGGCGGTGCCAGGCACTCCACGCCGGCGCCGCCCGCGATGCGCCGCGTCCTTCAGGGCGCCTGCTTGCCCAACCACCCGGCCGCCATCCACCATTACCCGCTGCTTTCAGGGCGCCGCCTCGCTGGACCACCGCGCTCGCGCGTGGCTGGGACGCTCGCCCAGACGCCGCGTCTTCGGGTCACCCGCTACCGGGCCGCTTCAACGTTGATGGGTATGGCGCGTGGTGGCACGCCGGGAAGCGTCGTGGCTGACGTCGTTTCCGCCCGCTACCCAATGGGCATACTCGCGGCGAACGTGTATGCTTGCCGTGCTATACTCCGTGATGGACGGCCTTTCCTTCGCCGTCTCCCCCCGTTCGCCGGCACACCGTCCCGTGGACGCTTTTGGGCGCCTTGTGCTCCGGCGTGGGTGGATCACCGCACGCCGCCTCAGCACGGAGGGTACACCACATATGGCGGAGATGATCACTTTGTCCGCGGAGCGGCGCGAGGTGCTGGGCAAGCACGTCAGCCGCCTGCGGCGCGCGGGGGTCACCCCCGCCAACCTCTATGGCCGCGGCCATGACTCCTTGGCCCTGCAGTTGCGTACGCACGACCTCGAGCGTCTGCTGGAGAAACACCAGGCCAATCGCCTGATCCACCTCGAGATCTCAGGCGGCGCCCAGACGGCGCTGATCCGCCACGTGCAGCGCGAGCCGCGGTCCGGCAAGGTCCAGCACGTGGACTTCATGTTTGTCGAGATGTCGCGGCCGATTCACGCGCGTGTCCCCCTCCGTCTGGTGGGCGAGGCCCCCGCGGTGCGCCAGCTGGATGGCGTGATGCTGCATCTGTTGGACGCGTTGGAGGTTGAGTGTCTCCCGCGCGACCTGCCCGAAGTGTTCACGCTCGAGATTGGCGGCCTCGACAAGCTCGATTCCGCGCTCACCGCCGGTGAGGTCGCGCTCCCCAAGGGCATTACGCTGCTCACCGACGTGAGCGAAGTGGTCGTCAAGATCACGCCGCCGCGCCGGGTCGTCGAAGAGGCTCCCGAGGCGGCCGCGACCCCCGCGACCGAGGCGGCGTCAGCTCAGGCGGAGGCCGAGTCCGAGGCGTAGTCCGCTTGGCCGCGCGAGAGGGTGCCGAGTGGGGGGGTGTCACGTCACCTGGCATGGCATCTGCGCCATCCTTCACCGGGCGAGATCCCGGAGGGCGGGCGATCTCCCACGACACGTAGGCGGTGGCGAAGGAGTGGAGTGGCATGCGGATTCTGATCGTTACCGAGCAATTCCCGCCCATGGTCGGCGGCGTGGCCACGGTAACCGACAGTCTGTCGCGCGATCTGGCCGAGGCCGGCCACCAGGTGTGGGTCGCCGCGCCCAGCGAGGGCCGCTATGACCAGTTCCTGGATCGCGGTCTGGTGCACCTCTACCGCTTCGCCTCCGTCGAGTGGCCCTCATACGAGGGGCAGCGCATCGCCCTGCTGCCGGTGGCGTCGCTGCGCCGCCTGCTGCGGGTCGCCCGCCCCGACGTTGTCCACATCCATTCACCGATCATCCTCGGCAACCTCGCACTCCTGCTGGCCTCGGCGCGCCACATCCCCGTCGTGGCCACCAACCACTACATGCCCCTGAATATGTCCCCGACCCTTAGCACCGACCCGGTCCTGGGCAAGAGCTTCCGGGCGCTGGCATATGGCTACCTCGTCACGTTCTATAACCGCTGCGACAGCGTGACCGCGCCCACCGCCACCGCGCTCGACCTCTTGAAGCAGCACGGCCTGCGCGTGCCTGCGCGCCCTATCTCCAATGGCATCGACCTGGCGGCGTTCGCCCCGCGCCCGCGCGACGAAGCCCTCCGCCGCCGGCTGCGGCTCCCCGCCGATCGCCCCCTCACGCTCTACATTGGCCGGCTGGCCGAAGAGAAGCGCGTTCACATCCTGCTGGACGCTCTCGCGCAGGTCAAGACCCCCATCCACCTGGCCATTGGCGGGACCGGGCCGCTCCGCGAGGAGCTCGAAGAGCGGGCGGCGTCGCTTGGCATCGCGCGCCGTGTGTCGTTCCTCGGCTTCGTCGCGGATGACGACCTCCGCCCCCTCTATCGCCTGGCCGACGTCTTCGCGATGCCGTCAGTGGCCGAGCTCCAGAGCGTGGCCACCCTCGAGGCCATGGCCAGCGGCCTGCCCGTGGCGGCGGCGGATGCCGGCGCCCTGCCCGAGTTGGTCCACGACGGCGAAAACGGCTACCTCTTCGCGCCCGATGACAGCGCCGCCCTGGCCGATCGGCTGACCCGCCTGGCGCGCGATGCCGACCTGCGCGCGACCTTTGGCGCACGCAGCGTCGAGATCGTGCGCCCCCACGACCGCCGGCACGTGCTGGCCGAGTGGCAGGAGGTGTATGCCGGTCTGGCCGCGGCCGCCCGCCAGCACGCCGCCAAGGGGAAGCGCACAAAAGCCAAGTCCGCCGTCAAGAACACAGGCCGTCCCGCCTCGCGCTCGCTGCCCTCCACTCGCCGGCTGGCCACGCGCCTCCCCCGCCCGGCGCGCCCTGGTACACCCACGCGCCAGCCCCGCCGCGGCCTCGAGATCGGGTGATTCCTCGCGCACGCCGCGGTGCCCATTTCTCGACCTTCCTTTCCCTCTCGGTGGCCACGATGATCTCGGTGCTTCCAGCCCCTCCTCCTCGCTCCTCCTCGCTCCTCCGCGACCTCCACGATCGCGGCGTTTTCATCCGTCCTCTTCCCTCCCTCTCGGTCTCCTCCCTCTTTCCTTCTCCGTGCCCTCTGTGCTCTCTGTGGTTACATCTCTGCTCTCCGCGTCCTCTCCGCGTCCTCGGCGTCCTCGGCGGTTAAGTCCTCTCCTCCGTGTGCCCCCAGTGGGGGACCCCGGCCCCCAGGGGGGGACCCCGGCCCCCAGGGGGGGACCCCGCCGCATTGTGAATCTTCGTGACCTTTCCCCGTGGCCTGGGACTTTTGCCCGCCACCCACCAGCCCGCGCGGGTGACCATGCTATACGGGTGGCCGCGCAGCGTCTTCGTTCCGCCCGCGCCCTCACCGGAGGCCCCGTCGTGCTGCCGTTCTCGCCCGCGCTCACCGCCCTCATCTACCTCCTTGCCACGCTCGGCGGCGTGGCCGCCGGCTCCGCCGTGAACGCCATCGCCGATCGCGTCGTGGGCGATGAAGTGCCGCCCTGGCGCGGCGGCGAGTGCGCGTCTTGCCACAAGCCCCTGCCAGCGTCGCGCACCATCCCGCTGGCGGGGTGGTTGCTGCTCGACCGGCGCTGCCCCGCCTGTGGCGCGCCGATCACTCCGCGCCGGCCGCTCGTCGAGGCCGCGCTCGCCCTCCTCTTCCCCGTGCTCCTCTTCCACGTCGCGCACCTTCGCGGGCCGCTCCTGGTGTCGCCGTGGCTGCTCTTCGCGGTCGATGCCCTCGCGGTGACCGTCCTCGCCCTCATCTTCGTCGTGGACCTCGAGCACCACCTGATCCTCGACCTCATCGTCTATCCCGCCGCCGCCGCGCTGGTGCTGGTGGCGCTGCTGGCCGACCACAAGGCCCTGGCCTCCATTGGGCTTGGCGCGGTCGTCGGCGGGGGGCTCTTCCTCGCGTTCTACGGTCTGGGCCGGGCGATCTACCACGAGGACGCGCTCGGCTTCGGCGATGTCAAGCTCGCGGCGCTGATCGGCATGGTCGTCGGCTGGCCGGGCATCATCGACGCCGTCTTCCTCGCCGCCCTCATCGGCGCGGCCATCGTCATGCTGCTGCTTGGCCTGGGCCGCGCCACCCGCACCACCTACGTCCCCTTCGGCACCTTCCTCAGCACCGGTGCGGTCCTCGCCCTGCTGATGGCCGCGCCCCTCTGGCAGTAGTGCGAGGCGGTAACGCGAGGCGGTAACGCGAGGCGGTGGGGTGGAGCGGTAGCCGGGAGTCGCCCGTGAACGCTGACCCTGTGCGTGGATTCGGCCCCGCCGCCGATGGCGAGCGGATCGTCTTTGGCGCGCCACGCCCTGGCTTTGGTCCGCGCCGCGCCCCAGACGGTATGGTGGACGCGTGGCTGGCCTTCATGTCCGCTCACGGCATCCGGCGTGTCGTCTGCCTGCTCAGCGACGATCAGCTCGCCGCGTATACTGACCTCCTCAGTCGTTATCGCGCGCACTTCGGCGCCCAGCGTGTCCGCCACGCGCCCATCCCCGAGTTCTCCCTCGCCGACCGCGCCACCCTCGTCACGGTCATCCTGCCGTTCCTGGCCGCGGCGGATCAACAAGGCGAACCGGTGGTCGTCCACTGCTCCGCCGGCATCGGCCGCACCGGCCACGTTCTGGCCGCGTGGCTGGTCGCTGGCCGCGGCTACACCAACGCGGACGCCATCGCCGCCGTGGCGCGCGGTGGCCGCGACGCCCGCGAATCCGGCGATCGGCGCCTGGATACGCTGCTCGATGCCGCCCGCGACTGGGCCGCCACCCGCTGACGCCACCCGCTGGTGCCCGTCTTGCGATGCCACCCTGTGCGCCCGCGACCCTTCGCCCGCGCCCAGGCGCCCCGTCCCCCATGTGCGGCATATCCCGTGAAAAAGCTCCTCAGCCCCAAAATCCTGATCCCCGTCGTGGTCACCGTGGCCGCGGTCGTCCTGCTGTTCTCCTTCGGCAATCCGAAGAAGATCCTCGGCCTCATGCTCAGCTTCAACCGCATCTACCTCATCTGGTTCGTCCTCCTGATGATTGTCTACGAGGTCGTCCGCTTCTTCCAGTGGCGCGTCCTGCTCCGCGACGAGGGCGTCAAGGTCTCGCTCCAGGCGCAGGTCTTCAGCTTCGCGGGCGGCGAGGCGACGCGCTTCGTCCCCGTCGGCAATTACTTCCAGAATTACCTTCTGACGAGCGCCGAGGGCACCGACTTCACCTACTCCTCCGCCGCCACCACGCTCATTATCCTGTTCGAGGTGGCCGTCTCACTGACTGCCCTGGTGATCCTGGGCCTAGACGGCTGGATCTGGCTGCGTCCGCTGATCGTCGTCGGCGTGGCGGCCGTGGCGCTGCTTGGGTGGCTCGCCTACAAGCGCCGTGACCACCTGCGTCGGCCCGACTGGATCCGGCGGCGCGCGCGCCTCAACCGGCTGGTGGACCGCGCCGCGGACGAAATCAAGACCTTCGACAAAGGCGTCGTCAGCATCATTGGCTGGCGGACCCTGTCCGTCAGCTATGCGCTGGCGGCGGGCTACCTCGTGGCGGGCGGCGCGGCGCTTTACGTCGTGCTGCGCGGCATCGGCGTGAACAATGTCTCGTTCGGCGAGGTGCTCGCGGTCTACTTCTTCAGCCTGGCTTTCGGTCTGATCTTCCCCCTGCCCGTGGACATTGGCGTGACCGAGCTGAGCGGGGTGGGCGCATTCCTTGTCATCGGCGTGGACCGCAATGCCGCCGTCAGCGCCATGCTCCTCAACCGCTTTCTCACCATCACCTCCTCGATCGCCATCGCCATCGCCGTCGCCTTCATTCTCCATGGCGAGCTGCGCAAGGCGTTGAACGGGCGCAAGGGTGCCAGCGCCCAGTCCGGCGGATCGGACGCTGGCGAACGGGCCCCGGACGGATCGGATCGTGGCGGTCGCGAGCCTCCGGAGCGCGGGCCTGGTGCTCCAGGTCAGCCCGGCGAACCGCCGCGGACCCAGCGGACGGCCGTGGATCGGGGCGACACCACCGAGCACGACCGCGACCCCGAGCCCGAGGACACCAGTGGGAACGCGGTGACCTGACGACACGGCGCCAATGGCTCTCCTCGGCGGCGCGCTTCGGCGGCCCGATGGTGAGCGGAGTGAGTAGGAGAGGAGGCGGCGAGATGCGCGCGACTGGAGTCACACCCACTGGGGCGTCGCCGACGGGACGCGAGCCGGCGGGACGCGAGCCAGAGGTCCCGCGCGCCCGGACACACGCGCGTGCTGGTGCATGGCGCGGCCGCGCCCTGGCATGGGGGTCGCGCCTGGTCGTTCTGGTGGGAGCCGCGCTCCGCCGCCTGCCCCCGCGCGTGCGCTACCTGCCCGCCGACGCCATCACCGCCGTCGTGGCCCGCGTCTGGGGCCGCGGCGCCGTCGTCGAGCGCAACTTCGCGCGGGTGCTGGGTGTTCCCCCGCGCGATCCCCGTGCCCGGACGCTCGCCCGCCGGAGTCTCCGCAATTTCGGGCGTATGGCCATCGACTTCCTGGCCTCGACCGCCATGAGCGACGCGGAAGTCTGGCGCTGGGTCACTCCCGTTGGCGAGTCGATGCTGGCCGAGGCCCTGGCTCCCGGACACGGCGTGATCTTCGCCATGCCCCACATCGGCAGCTGGGATGTCTGCGGCGCCTACGCCGCCGCCTATGGCTTCAAGGTCACCGTGGTGATCGACAATCACCTGCTCGCCCAGCTTGTGTCTGGCGCGCGCCGCTATCGTGCCGGCGGTGTCACGCTTGCCCCACGCGACCGCTCGCTGCGGATGCTGTATCAGGCCCTCGCGCGCAACGAGGGCATCGTGCTACTCAGCGATGTGGCCGAGGGCGCCGGCCCGACGCTCGCCGTGCCTTTCTTCGGACGCCCCGCGCGCTTCCCCGTCGGCGCGGCCCGGCTGGCCCTGCGCACCGGCGCCCCGATCGTCGTGCTCGCCTGCGTCCGCATGCCCGACGGCCGCTACCGCATCGAGGGCCAGCCGCCCATCTGGCCCGACCGCGCGCAATCCCAGGATGAGGCGGTCCGCGGCCTCACCGCCGCCATGGCCGCCGGGTACGAGCGTGTCATCACCCGTTACCCCGAGCACTGGTATCCCTTCCATGCCATCTGGGAGGACTGATCCACAAAAACGCGAGGGCGGGGACAACCTCGTCCCCGCCCCCAGAGCGATGCGATTGACGTGTAACCGGCCGTGCTACGCCTGCGCGGTCACCGCGCTCTGCTGCTTCTCGCCGATGCCCAGGCGCGGCAGCACACCGTTGATCGAGTCGACCACGCGCGGCGCCTGCGCCTGATACTGCTCGATGGCCTGCCGGGCGATCTCCTCGGCCTGCCGCGCCACCTCTTCGCCGAGGCGGCGCGCCTGGCCCGCCCACTCACCGGCGAACTTGCCGCGCTGTTCGGCCCACTCACTCGCGACCTTGCTCCGCTGTCCGGCCCACTGGCCAGCCAGCTGGCTGTTGCGCGTGCCCCACTCGGCTGATGTCCGCGCCAGCTTGAACGCCGCCTCGCGGCTCTCCTTGCGCGACAACACCACGGCGGTGGTCACACCGACCACCCCCAGCGCCGCGCCCGCAACCAGCGCGGTCACCTGCGCTCGCTTCATGATCTGTACCCTCTCTACTCGCCGGACCGCGCCGCCCGTGGCGCGCGCTCATCCGGCACGCTATGCGGGACCGGGTGGCGTGCCATCATGGCGGCAAACCGTCCCCAGTCCCCTACTTAACATACCGTATTACGGCACGCTCGGGCAAAAAGTTGCGCCGATTGGGGAATCCGCGCGAAGTGCCCGCCAGCGACCCAGAGGTGCCGCGGCTATTTCGGCCCCTGCTGCCGTGCCGCGCCCGCGCTATCGCCCACGCCGCGGTGAGCCCCGCCATCGCCTGGCGCGCCGTCCCCGACCGGGGCGCCCGGTACCACCGACCGCTCCGATGCCGCGGACGCGTCCGCCAGCGCACCAGTGGTCACCGTGTTCTGCGCGGCCAACGCCCCCGAGAGTACGCTCGCCACCGCCGCGGGATTTAGGCCCGCCGCCCCGGACCCATTCACCAGCCACCCGCCCCGTGGACCGTCCGGCATCACCGGGGCGCGCGAGCGTGTCCAGCGCAGCATCTCAGCCAGATCGCGCGCCGTGGCGGGCCGCTCCGCTGGATCGCGGCGCAGCACCAGCAGAATCACGTCCTGCAGCGCTGGCGGTACATCCGGCCGGAAAATCACCAGCGGCGGTGCGTCGGCCACCATCCGGCGCGAGGCCGCCGCCAGCGGCGTGTCCGCCTCGAAGGGCAGGCGGCCGGTCAGCAGCTCGTAGAGCACGATGCCCAGCGCGTAGAGGTCGCTGGCGGGACCACCTGGCTCGCCAATCACCTGCTCCGGCGAGAGATAGTCGGGCGTGCCGAGCACCTGGCCGGTCATGGTGAGCGTGGTGAGGTCGCCGCCCACCTGGCGCGCGATGCCAAAGTCCGTCAGCTTCGCCAGCAACTCCGTCCGCGCGTCCACCAGCATTACATTCTGCGGCTTCACATCGCGGTGCACCACCCCCGCGGCGTGCGCCGCGCCCAGCGCGGCGCAGAGCTGGTCCCCGAGCCGCCAGACCCATGGGACCGGCAGAGGACCGTAGCGGCGCAGCAGCTCCTTCAGGTTCGGCCCGAAGACATACTCCATCGCCACGTACGGCACGGGCCGGTCGTCGTCATCCCATGGCACCCGCCCCAGCAGCGACGGCGCCAGCGAATAGCCGTAATCCAGCACGCGGACGATGTGCCGGTGCGAAAGCCCGGCCGCCAGGTGCGCCTCGCGCTGGAAGCGCGCCGCCGCCTCCGGGATTATCGGACCCGTTGTGCGCAGCATCTTCACGGCGACGATGTGGCCAGTGTGTTCGTCGACGCAGCGATAGACCTCCGCCGTGCCGCCGATGCCTACGCGCGCCAGGACACGGTAGCGGCCCGCGATATCGTCCGCGCCGCCGATCGCCGCGCCCGTCGTCTCCGCCGCGCCGCCGTCTCCGGTTGGCGTCACCTCCGCCGCGCCCATGTCCTGCCCTCCGGTCGTCTGTTCCCCTGGCCCTATTCTACCAGCCCGCGCGCCTCCACGTCCTCGTACGCGCCCCGTTCGGTATGCGCCGCGTCCGATCGCGGCTCGTCACGTCGCGATCCGCCTCCCATCAGCGCGAGCTATGCTGGCATGGTACAATACCTATCGCGCCGCGCCAGGATTCCGGGTGGGGACGCGTGCGCGCGAGGGTGACGTGGGACACTGGGTGGTGGGGAGCATGGAATGCGGCGGACGGCGGGGCGTGGGACGGGTCGGCCAATCCTGGTGCTCGTCTGCGCGCTGCTGGCGCTCACGATCGGCTTCGCCGGGACCGTCGCCGGCCTCGACGTGGAGGTGCCCAGCAACGCCGGCGCCAGCGCGAAGCCGGTGGATTTCGACGTCTACCCCGACGATACCGCCGCCACGCTGGCCCAGCGCCTGCGCGCCGACGTCCTCATCCGCAACGACACGATCTTCGTGGCGCTCGCCCACCTGGCGCACGGCCAGACACCACCCGTCCCTGGGGTCTACTATCTCTCCGCGCGCATGTCCATGTCGGCGATCGCCACGCACTTGTACGCGGGCCGGCCGGATGGACTGCGCATCACGATTCCCCCCGGCCTGCGCGCCGCCCAGTATCCCGCCCTCTTCGCCGGACTTCCCCGCTTCGCCGCCGCCGATTTTCTGCGCATCGCCACCACCGGCACCCTTCCCGCCGGCACCCTCGCGTCTCGCTACTGGTACGTCCCCGCCGCGCGGCCCGGCGTGCCCGTGGCGCTGGAGGGCTACCTGCTCCCCGGCACCTACGTCTTCGACCTCGCCGACGACGCCGCGGCGGTGGCGGACCAACTGGTCGGCGCCCTGGGCGAGCGGCTCTGCCCTGGACCCGACCCCGCCCACCCCGACGCCAATCTCCACGACCGGACCCAGTGCCGCGCCCACGGCGCCCCGATCGCCGCGGCCGGCCAGCCAGTCAGCATCTTCGACGCGTTGGAGCATGCCTACGGCACGACCGACGACGTGACCGCCCTGGCCCGTGCCCTCACGCTCGCCTCCATCGCCGCGCGCGAGGCCCCACAGCCCGCCGACCTGGCTGGTGTGGCGCGCATCGAATACGCCCACTACCGGGCCGCGGCCCACCACGGCACCGATCCCGCCGGCGACGACCTCGGCTATCTGGACGCCGACGCCACCGCACAATATGCCCGCGATACCGACCATCCTCCCGCGAACGGCGCCTGGTGGGCTCCCCTCACCACCCCCGCGGGGGCCACCGATCCCGCCAACCCCTATAACACCGCCGTGCCGTCGCACCGCGGCCTGCCGCCAGGCCCGATCGCCGCGCCATCGTGGGCCGCCCTGGTGGATGCCACGCTCGCGAGCCAGAGCGGCGCCGGCGCGCCCCCGCTGCCAGGCTACTTCGCCGCCAGCGCGTGCGGCGCGACCGATTACGCCCAGTCCGCGGCCGAGTACCTGGGCGTGGAGGTGAAGGTGCGCGCCGACACCGCCGCCGGGTGTCCCGCCGTCCTGCTCCCGAAGCTCACCGCGCCCCTGGCCCCGGCGACTCCCCTGCTCCGGACGGCGGCCGCACCACCCGCCCCGCCAGCCACGACGGCCGCCGCGCTGATCTTGCTGGATCCCGCGACCGGCCAGGTCTATCTGGCCCAACATGCCGACGACGAGCGGGCGATGGCCAGCACCACCAAGATGATGACCGCGCTGGTGGCCCTCACCTACGGGCACCTCGACCAGCGCATCACCATCGGCGCCGACAGCGCGGCGCTGGTCTCGGGCGGCGTCGCCAGCGTCGCCGGCCTCCAGCAAGGCGAGGTGCTCACGCTGCGTGAGCTGCTCTACGGCCTCCTGCTACCGTCTGGCGACGATGCCGCCGTGGCGATCGCGGATGGCGTGGTGGGCTCCCAGGCCGGCTATGTCTACCTGATGAACGACGAGGCGCGCGCGCTGGGCCTCACCGAGATCCATTTTGCCGACGTCCACGGCCTCGATGCCCCCGGTCACTACAGCTCGGCGCGCGACCTGGCGCGGCTGGCCGCCGTGGCGCTGGCCAACCCCGACTTCGCCGCGATCGTCGGCACGGGGGTGGAGCAGGTGCCCGCCACCGCCGGGCATCCCCCGTTCACCTGGAAGACCACCAATGACCTCGTGCTGCCACCGGCCTATCCCGGCATCCTGGGGGTCAAGACCGGGTTCACCGGCAACGCCGGCTATTGCCTGGTCTTCGCCGCGCAGCGTCCCAGCGGCCGGCTGGTCGGCGTGGTGCTGGGCGAGCCGGTTTACGACGCGCGGTTCACCGACGCGGCGGCCCTGCTCGATTGGGGCTTCGAGGCGCAGCCGTGGATGCGCCGCATGTGGCGCGCGTCGCGCGCGCGGGCGGGGTGAGGCGGGGAGGATGGCGGGCGCTGGCGGGCGGATCGTGGGGCGCGTATGCGGAATTGAAGTTCCGCGTGCAAGTGCCAGGGCAGCGAGCCGCCAGCGAGACGGGTGAACATGGCGGTGGCGACCAAGGGCGGGCCGGGTGGTTTGGCGAGGAGGCGCCCTGAAGGACGCGGCGAATCACCGCCCGGTGAGCATGGCGGTTGGGGAGCACCGGACGCCATGACGCAGGGGGCGGCGATGGGGCGGAGCGGCCGTCGGACGCGTCCACGGTGAGGTGAGGGGCGGTACGGCGAATCCCCATTGGAGGATGGCAAGCGGGCATGCCGCAATGTGCCACAGGAATTTTGTGTGCGGGGCTGGGATGGCCGGAGATGGCGGTCGGCACGCCTGGAGCGGTGGCCGGATGGT
>JANWHL010000068.1 GCA_025450405.1 Ktedonobacterales bacterium | reverse complement strand
GCCGTGACATCCGCGGACCCATAAGCGGACATGACGATGTTGCCGTAGTCATCCTGAAAAGGACCGAGCACACCCACATCCACATCGTTGACCGCCACGCCACTGGTCCACAGGGCCTTGAGCGCGCGGAAACACACCGTCTTGACCAGCTCCTGGGTTGCGGGCACGTTGGCCCCGCGGTCTATGGACGTCAGGACCGTGGCGGCTCCGGTTGCCGGGACGAACATCACCGAGACGTTGCGCGCCAGCGAGCCAATGGCTGGCTGAACGATCGCGCCAAGCTGTCGCTCGAACGCGGTGGGGGTTGGCGTCGGGGTGCCGGAGGCGGGCGCAGTGGCGGATGGGGTTCCCCCGCCAGCGCTTCCAGACCCCGTTGTGCCTCCGCACCCAACCAGCGCCGCGAGCATGAGGGTGGTGAGAAGACAGGCAACGATGGCGGACCCGCGGAGCATGGACGCTCTCCCGTTCAACGCGATGACCGGGTCGATCGGTCGGATGGCAGGTTGGGGAAGCGGCCCCGGGCGGCCTTGGCCCACGCTCCACCCAATCACCAGGCACTTCCCTGGCGCTATGGCCGAGTGTAGCACGGCGCCGGCCGCGCGTACACGGCTCATTTCAAAACTGGGGCGACCCTCACAGGGCCGGCTGGCAGGGAGATGGCCACCGCGTCTCCATCCTACGCTCGCGGCGCGCCTGGATCGCGCGCACGCCGCGCCGCGACCGCTCCGGCATCGCCACGGCGCGAGCGCGCCAGCAGGACCGCGAGCGCCACAATGAGCGCGACCAGCGAGAGCCCGGTGAGCGGCGAGAACGGCATGAAGGGCTGATTGCACGTGGCGGCCTGGGTAAATACCAGCTGCCAGGTTGGCTGCGAGCAGTACGTGCCGATTTGCGTGGGGTCGTAGCCCGGCTGCGGGGTGCCCAGACCGCCCAGCTCGCGCACGAAGGCGTTGGCCGCCACCAGCGACACCGAGAAGATCCAAAAGGTGAAGACGAAGATGACCGCGATCCGTCCGACGAAGCGCACGGCGTCTATCAGCACACGACCGGAGTAGAGCATGAGCGAGATGGAGCAGATGGTGCCCAGCACGGCGATCAGCGGCAGGCCCACGAACCAGCGGATGTAGTACGTCCAGAGATCGGCATTGGCCAGGTCGAGAGTGTGAGCATGTAGATATTGCTCAATCTTGCTCGAGAGCAGCGCCAGGCAGAAACTGGCCACCAGAATGAGCACGGGCCACAGGATGTTCTGCACCGAACGCAGGGCGTAATCGAGGATCGCGCGGAACTGGCGATCGAATGCCGAGCGCAGCGCGCTGAAGATGACCTGGATGATGTCGGTGGCAGGACCAGCCGCCCCGGCGGTGGCGCCATCCGCGTCCTCGCGCATGGCCGAGAGCGAGACGACCACGGCGGTGATGGCGAGGATCAGGAAGCCGACGAAGAGACAGAGGAAGGCGAGCGTGTTGTCCACAAAGAAGAGGTCGGCATGCCCCAGCAGCGGCACCTGCCCTGGCACGCGGGCGATGTCGGGGATCGGCAGCGTGCACGCGGTTGTCGGCGCGCCGGGCGCGGTGACATGGCCCTTGATGGGCTTGCAATCGCCCGGCACCACCTGGGTGACGAACGCGCTGATGTGGTCATAGGTGAAGAGCAGCGCCAGGACGAAGCAGAGCACCATGCCGGTGATCAGGTCGCCGGCGATGACTTCCTCCAGGCGCAGCTGGTGGGGCGGCAGGACCTCCGTCTCGCCGAAGGTGAGTGGACGGCTGGTGACGGGAGAACGGGCCGCGCCCGCCGCACCTGACGCCGGGTCAGCCACTACGCCGCCGCCGGTTTCCGCGCTGGCGTTGGTCGCTTCCACCAGGTCGGAGATGGGCTCCAGGCCACGGGCGCGCCGCAGCCAACGATTGCCCGACCCGATGAAGAAGGCCAGGATGAGACCGAAATTCACGGCCGAGTAGAACCACGGGCTCTCGAGCACATCGGCGAGCAGTCCGTTGAAGAGGTGGTTGATGAAGGGGAGCAGCACATCGCCATAGAGATAGAAGATGCCGACGAGCAGCATGCTGATGAGGGTCGCGAGGATGACGGCGATGAGGCGGCGCCGGGGAAGCCGGCGCATGATGGAGATTTCGAGGCCGACCATCAGGGCGCTGAACCAGAGATAGAGCAGCCACGGTTCCTTGAAGGGGCGGTCGAACCAGCGCAGCGGCGCGGGCTTGACCGGGCAGGTGAGCCCGGCGGCGTGGTGCGGGCGGGCCAGCTCGCTCAGGCACAGGTTGTAATGATAGACGTCGGTATAGCCAAGGAATCCGGTGACAAGGAAGGCCGCTACACCAGTCAGGATGATGGCGACCACGAGCGGCGTGGAGTAGGTGATCAGCGCGCGATGGCGCTTGGCGCAGTAGAGGTCGGTGACGGCGTGGGCCTCGCCACAGCGCGCGTCCAACGCGACTCGCATTGGGTATCCTCCTCGCTCGTGGACCCGTCTCGGCGATATGGGCGCCGGGCGCGCCGGTGGTGCCGTTCGCGTTGTGCCGTTCGCGGCTCTTGGCCGCGCGAAGCGCGCGACCTGAATAGGCCGCGCGCGGGAGTCGTCATTCGGTGGATGGAGAGGGCCCAGCGGGGGACCCGGCCGCGTTCGGGCGCGGGGCGGCCACCGTGGCCGCCGGCCGCGTCGCCGCGGGTGCGCCGCCGTTCGCCACACCGCCGCTGGTCGCGCCGCCGTTCGCCGTGGGTCGAGGGCCGCTGGCACCCGCCCTGGCGGTGGCGGGCTGCGCTCCCTTGCGCATACGGGTGAAGAAGTAGTACCCGCCATAGATGACCAGGACGCCCAGCGACAGGTAGGTGCTGAACGACAGCGGGATGAACGGCTTGGCAATATAGCCGCCCTGCTTGAGCAGCTCGTTGAACCCGAAGAGCGCCAACGAGAACAGCCAAAAGGTCAGCAGCAGGACCAGACCAACCCAGCGCATGAATTGGAGGACGTTGCGCGCGACATGGCCCGAGAGCAGCAGCATGGCGATGGATACCACGACGGCCGCGGCGGCACCCACGACGAGGAGGCCGTTCTCAACCCAGAGGATCGGGCTCTTGGGGGAGACATGCAGGTAGATCTGGATGGTGCGCGAGAGGGCGGCCAGGAAGAAGCTGGCCACGAAGATGAGCACTGGCCAGAGGACATTGCGCAGCGAGAGCACGGTGCTCTCGACGGCGGCGCGGACGCGGCGGTCGAGCGACGCGCGCAGCGTGTAGAAGACTACCAGTCCCACCTGCGCGGTCACATTCTCAGCCTGGGCGTCCCGCTGGGCACTGAACTGGTGCAGTTCGGGCGTCTCCACGGCGCCCACGGCGCTGAGGCCGCCAAGCACGGCGGAGAGCGCCAGGATCAGGACGCCGAGTGGGAGGCAGACGAGAGCAATGAGCCGGTCGATGACGGCGAGATCCGTGCCGCCCAGCGGCAGGACAGCCGGCACCCGCAGATCATTCGCGTTGATGGGGCAGCCAGTCGCGCCGTGAAGACAGGGCGGGTAGACCTGGGTGATGCCGGTGACAAAGGAGACGACCGTGGGGGTGAAGATCAAAGCCAGCGCGCCAATCAGCACGAACCCGGCGATCAGGTCACCCGAAACGAGCTCATCCACCCGCGGCGTGTTCTCGTCCGCGGGGGTCAGCGTGCCGAAGAGGTCGCCATTGGGATTGAAGCCGCGGGCGCGATTGAGCCACCGGCGGGCGGAGTCCGCCACGAAGAGCAGGATCAGGCCAAAGTTGAGCAGGGTATAGAACCAGGGATTGGTGCCGAGGTTGACGAGGATGCCGCTGGTGATGAAGTCCAGGATCCGGCGGAGGAGGCCGGTGTTGCCGTAATACGCGATGCCCACGACGACGGTGCTGACGAGGGTCACGACGAGGGTGGCGATGAGGCGGCCGCGCAGTTTGGGGTGGCGGAGCACGGAGATCTGGAGGGTGATCATGAGGGCGCTCAGCCAGACATAGAGGGGCCAGGGCGCGTAGAAGATCGCGATATCATCGTGCAGACACTTGCTGGTGTCCACGCCGATTCCCGACGGGCAATCCACGAACGGGGCAAGATGGCCCGCGAGCGCCGGGCCGCCGTAGCCGAGGAAGCCGACCAGCATGAAGGCGAGCACACCGCCCAGACACACGCCGACGATCAGCGGGATCGGGTACGGCACCAGGAAGGTATGCCGTGTCTGGCAATAGATGTCGGTGATGTAGTGGTCTTCGTTGCAGACGCGATTATGTTCCTTCGGAATATGCACGTGGTAGTCCCCCCTCCGCCGCACCACCGGCCCGTCCGGCGGTGCCCGACCGCGTCGGTCCTCGACCGCACCACGGGCGTTCCGCGCTCCGCGTGGGCTTGGGAGCACGGTTGGCCAGGCACGAGAAGTCGCCCATGCGGGCGAGCCAAGCTCACCCGTTTCGGCGCGACTCTACTATACCATACCAGGCCAACCATACAAGCGGGGACGGGTTAAGGCATGTGTTGGCGGGCGCGGCGAGGATTGTCAGACGCGTCGGGCCGTGGAGTGGGCGCGACGTTGGACGCGACGGTCTCGCCGCGCGGCCCAAAGGTGGTCGTGGCCTCAGGCGGACGGCTCGGCCAGACCGAGACGCGCCCGCACTTGCTCGAGGGTGTCGGACGCGATGTGGGCGGCGAGATCATGAAGAATCGCTTCATCCGCCGTGCGCAGGGCCGCACGCATATCATCACTCAAGGGCCCGAAGCGTCCTTCTAGCGAAACCTGGGCCATCCGGCGCTCGCCCTCCTCGATCCCCCGCTCGATCCCCTGCTCGATCCCCCGCTCGATTAAAATCTGGGCGACGCTGTTGTCCTTAAGCAGATCCTCAAGCATGGGATTCCTCCTAAGAGCGCCCATGATAGCCATGGGCGGAAGACGGAGCCCCGCGAGCACCAGAAGCAAACCAGTCAGCTCGCGGCGCTCCGCCACCAGAAGCGGCGCCTGGACAATCCGTTCCGCCACGGCGAGCGTGCTGTCCGAAGTTACCTGTGCCATCAGGCTCGCCAGCGGCCACAAGACATAGTGGGGCGTGTCGAGAACTAAGTCTTGCGGCAGCTCCCATAGGCGGACCTCATCAAACGTAAAGTGAAGCGATTCCGCCGAACCCCAAGGGATGATGAATGGCGACTCG
>JANWHL010000067.1 GCA_025450405.1 Ktedonobacterales bacterium | reverse complement strand
TCGGGCCGAGCGGCGGCTGGGCATCGAGCCGCGCCCGCGCCTGTTCCGGGCTGAGGCCGCGGTCGCGGACCAGACGATCCAGTTGCGTCGCTTCGGGGCACGTCACCACCCAAACCCCCTGGCACATCGGTGCGTAGCCCGCCTCCACCAGCTTGACGGCGTCGAGAACGCCGATGCCATCGGCGGGGATGCGCCGCAGCCGCCCCAACAGCGCGGCCTGAACGGCGGGATGGACCAGCTGCTCCAACCGGCGCAGGGCCGCGCGGTCGCCGAATACGAGTTCACCAAGTCGCCGCCGGTCCACGCCGCCCTCGGCGTCGACGATGCCCGCCCCAAAGGCATCCGAGAGCTGCGCGACGAGCGGCTGGCCCGGCAGGTAGAGCTCGTGTACCGCTTGATCGGCATCCTCATACACGGCGGCGCCAAGCTCCAGTAGCATGAGCCCGACCGACGTCTTGCCGCTGGCGATGTTGCCAGTCAGGCCGAGGATAAACGGCATGGTGCGTGTCCCCTTTCGCGGCAACTCCTCGCCTTGCCAACATCCCTCCACTTCGACCTCATCCCGCCTTCTCAGCCCATTCCTCATAGAGCGCGTCGAGCCGCGCCCGCTCGCCCTCATACTCAGTGGCGAGGGCGGTGATGCGGACCACATCGGCGGCGGCGCTGGCCTCGCCCAGTGACGCCTCCAACTTGGCCAGCTGGGCCTCAGCCGTGGCAATTTCGCTTTCGACTCGCTCGGCCGTGCGTTCGCGCGCGGAGCCTCCCGACCGTAGCGCGCTCTTGATGGCCGCTTCTTGCGCATCAGCCCGCGCCCGCGCCGTCCGCTCCATTGCCGCGGCGCGTGTCTGCCGGGCGCGGTAGACGCTATAGTTGCCGTCATAGCTCGCAATCCGCCCGCCTTCGAGCACCCACAGGCGCGTCGCGAGGGCGTCCACGAAGTAGCGGTCGTGCGAAACAAAGAGCAGCGTGCCGTCGTAACCATTGAGCAGGCCCTCGAGCACCTGACGGGCGGGCAGATCGAGGTGATTGGTGGGCTCGTCCAGCACCAGGAAGTTGGCCCCCTGGAGCGTCAATTTGGCCAGGGCCACACGGCTGCGCTCCCCCCCACTCAGCGCCCCGATGGGTTTGAACACATCGTCGCCGGTGAACAGAAACCGTCCGAGAAACGTGCGCGCCCCCTCCTCACTTAACTGGCTGGCGCGGCGAATCTCGTCGATCAGGGTGGCGCGCGGGTTCAGACCTTCGTGGGTCTGGGCGTAATACCCGACCTGAACATTATGTCCAAGCGCCAGTTGGCCATCCAGCGCGGGTATTTGCCCCACGATGGTGCGCAGGATTGTGGTCTTGCCCGCGCCATTCGGCCCAATGAGGCCGATCCGCTCACCCCGCCGCACCTGGGCTTCCGGGAGCAGCACGCGCAATCCGGCGCCCCGCCGTTCGCGTGTCTCGTCCACATCCCCCTCCGTACCGGCGACCGGGTCGCGCGCGCCGGCCGCATAGCCAACCACCAGTTGGTCGGCACGCAGCACGATCTCGCCAGACTGGATGGCGACGTGCAGGCTGAAGTGGAGGCCGGCCGTCGCGGGCGGCCGCTCGACGCGTTCCAGGCGGTCAAGCAGCGTCTGCCTGCCACGGGCTTCCTTGCTGCGCTGGCCAGCCTTATAGCGGCGAATGAAGTCCTCAGTGCGGGCAATGTGCTCTTGCTGGGCGGCATACTCCTTGGTCCAGCGATCCACACGCTCCGCGCGCAGTCGCACAAAGGTCGTGTAATTGCCGGGATAAAGCGTCACACGACCGTCCGCCACCTCGATCGTACGTCTGGTGACGCGGTCGAGAAAGTAGCGATCGTGGGAGACGACGACCACCGCGCCGTGCCAGGTCGTGAGATAGGTCTCGAGCCATTCCAGAGCGGCCAGATCAAGGTGATTGGTTGGCTCATCCAGCAAGAGCAAGTCAGGTTCCTGCAGCAGGAGCTTGCCCAGGGCGGCACGCGTGCGTTGGCCGCCGCTCAGGTGGCCGGCGGGGGCGGCCTGCTGTTCGCGGCTGAAGCCGAGGCCATCCAGCACCTGGCGAACCCGCGGCTCCATGGTGTACCCACCGGCGTGCTCGAAGCGCGCCTGGAGCTCCGCGTACCGCGCGAGCGCGCCGCCATACGCGGTCTGGTCCGCCAGGAGCTCCGGCTCGGCGAGGCGCGCTCCCAGAGCGGCCAGCTCGTCCTCCCAGGCCCGCACATCATCGAAGACGGACAGCATCTCGTCATACAGGCTGCGGTCAGGGAGGAAATCGGAGTCCTGCGCGAGATAGCCCGCGCGGGTGCCGACGGCGAGCGCGACGTTCCCGGCATCGGGCTCGAGCGTGCCGCCGATGAGCGCGAGCAAGGTGGTCTTGCCAGCACCATTAGGGCCGACTAGGCCGATGCGGTCGTCGTTTTCGATGCGGAACGCGACGTCGCTGAAGATTTGCTGGGCGCCAAAGGATCTGGCGACACCGGTCAGTGTGGCGATAGACATAGCATACGCATCGTATGCGATCAGCCAGCGGCGCCGCAAGATGGCTGGCCCGAACGGCGCCGCGTCTCGGGTACGCGCCTCACTCGCGCAGGCGTTCGTCCAGGTCAGCCGCCAGATCATCGGCGTCGGCGTCCGACTCATGCTCCGCCTCAATGAGCCTCCCCACTGAGTACGTGACCGATTGGACGCCTGGGAGTCGCTGAAGACGTTCGGCGAGCGCCGGTAGGTTGGCCGGTACACCGCCGCGCAGCTCGAACCGGATCGCGCCCTCGTCGTCGCGGCGGCCGGGCTCCAGCGCCAGTCGGCTCAATTCGTGGCCGCTGGCGCGCACCTCGGCTTCAATGGCCGATACCTGACCCGCCTGTCGGCGCACGCGCAGCGCGAAAAGCCAGGCACGTTTGTGCCCGAAGAGGCGGCGCTCGACCGGCCGGAGCGCGGTCAGGATCACCAGCAGGATGCCGGTGGTAGCGCCAGCGGGAAAGTAGAGGCCGGCGCCCGCCGCCAGCCCGATGCCCGCCACGGCCCAGACGCTCGCCGCCGTGGTCAGCCCACGGATCGCATTGCGGCGCAGGATGATCGTTCCCGCGCCCAGAAAGCCAATCCCACTCACCACTTGCGCCGCGATGCGCGAGGGGTCCACCACAATGGTGTGATCGGCGGTGACGACTCCCGCGAAGCCGTACGACGACACCAGCATCACCAACGCCGAGGCCGTGGCCACCAGCGCATGCGTGCGCAGCCCCGCGCCGCGCTCCAGGCGTTCGCGTTCCAGGCCGATCGCCGCGCCGAGGACGGCGGCCACCGCCAAACGAATCAACTCCTCGACAAACATGGTTAGGCTCCCTCGCGGACTCCCCGCCTGGCGCGGGTGTCGGCGCGGCCACATTACGGCGAAGCCGCCGATCCGACAGCACCCAAAACGTCGGGTTTGGCCTCGACAGGCGGGCGCCGATGTCATCCGCATTTTGTGTGCCCCATGTCGGTGTGTGAGTCTGGTTGCTGTGCTTGACGAGCGCTGGAAGCGGCGGGTACGCTTGAATCATGAGGATCAGCTTCTCGACCGCAACCTATGTGCAATTTCCACTCGGCTTTAGCCTCCGGCTCGCCCGCGACCTCGGGTTCGACGGCGTCGAGTGGGACGTGAGCCCGGGCTACCTGCTGCGCGGCCTCGCGGAGGTCCAGGCCACCTTCGCGGCCGCCGGCGTGCGCCCGCTCAGCATCCATCCTCCCCTGCTGCCCTGGCTCGGCTGGCCGCGGCGCTACGTGCGCTCCGCCCCGCGCCTCGGCGCCCTCGCCCGCCGCCTGGGCGCCGAGCTCTTCGTCCTCCATCTTCCGGAGTTGGCGTCGCTGGACTCGCCACGCGCGCGGGCTTACATCGACGCTATCGAGCGCGGCCAGTTGGCCGGTGGCTCGCGGGTGGCCGTGGCCATCGAAAACCTGCAATTCGACCGGCGCGGACGCCGATACCCGGTGGACGACCTCGCCACCGTGGCGCGTTTCTGCCAGGACCACGGCTGCGGCCTGACCTTCGACACCTGCCACGCCGGCGCCAACGGCGAGGACGTGCTCGCGGATTACGCCATCGTCAAGCCCGTCCTCCGCAACATCCACCTCAGCGATGTCGTCTGGTCGGGTGGTCTTGCCCACACCCACCGCCTGCCAGGCGAGGGCGAACTGCCGCTCGCGGAGCTCCTCAGAACGCTCACTCGCGACGGCTACGATGGCCTCGTCACCATCGAAATGCGTCCCGACCAGGCGGGTCCAACCGGCAGAGGTCACGCCGAACGGCGTCTCAGCCAGGCGCTCGAATTCGTGCGGCGGCACACGGCCGGTCGGGCCGCGGACACCGGCGCGAACACCGTGGAGGAGCCTGCCGACCCATCATCACGGCCATCCGAGTGACACCCAGCACCGGCGCCTAGGGACCCTTCCTACCGCCAGCCCGCTCTAGGGTTGATATCCATGGTACCGCGGCGGCGCAGCGGCCGCGTGGTGGCCGGGCGCGGGAATCCCGCTCTCCCGCGTACCTGGCATCGCGCTTGCGGCGTACCGCGTGCGGCCATCAGCGCGATTGTCGCGCCGCGCGCCCCTCCCCGCCGCGAAGGAGTCTCCTCACCATGCCTGGCTCGCTACGCGTCGGTCGGATCGCCGGCATTGCCATCGAAGTCCACTTCAGTTGGCTGATCATCCTCGTCTTCCTCACCTGGTCGCTCGCCGTCGGCTGGTTCCCCACCTACTACCCTGGCTGGCCGACCAACACCTATTGGATCATCAGTGTCATCGCCTCGCTACTGCTCTTCGCGTCCGTCCTCGCTCACGAGCTGGCGCATTCCCTGGTCGCGCGCGCCCGTGGGTTGCCCGTGCGCAGCATCACCCTCTTTGTCTTTGGCGGCGTCTCCAACCTCGAACGCGAGCCCACCAGCGCCGGCGTAGAGTTCATCATGGCCTTCGTCGGCCCGCTCACCAGTCTCATCATCGGCGGAGTGTGCTGGTGGATTGGCCTTCGGCTCCCAATCAGTCCGACCCAGGCGGTTCTGATGTATCTCGGCATCACCAATCTCCTGCTCGGCGTCTTCAACCTCATCCCTGGTTTCCCCCTCGATGGCGGTCGTGTCCTTCGCTCGATCATCTGGGGCATCACCCACAACATGCGCCTGGCCACGCGGATCGCCGCCCGCGTTGGCGTCGCCATCGCCCTGCTCTTCATCCTGGCCGGCATCTGGTTTTTCTTCACCGGTAACGTCTTCAACGGGATCTGGATCGGCTTCATCGGGTGGTTCCTACTTCAGGCGTCACAGGCCGCCGATGCGCAATCGCGGATGGAGACGTTGCTGAGCGGCGCCACCGTTGCCCAGGTCATGAATCCCAACCCGGTCGTCGTCCCGCCCTACATCTCAGTCCGCGCGCTCGTGGAAGAGCAGATCCTGTCCCAGGGGCAGCGCGCGGTCGCCGTGGTCGAAGGCGACCGCTTTGTCGGGCTCGTCACTCTGGCCGAGGTCCGCCGCGTCCCACGCGATGCCTGGGACCGCGCGACCGTGCGCGACATCATGGTCCCGCGCGAGCGTACCGTCACCGCGCGGCCCGACCAGGACCTCACCGAGATCCTGCCGCTCATGGCCAGTCGCGACATTAACCAGGTGCCTGTGGTTTCGGGCGACCAGCTTGTCGGCATGCTCAGCCGCGACCGCATCGTCCAGTACATGGAGATCCGTCGTGGCCTGGGAGGTGCACGCACTGCAGACACGCGCCAGCCCTGGCCGCCTCACGACTTGCCCGGACAGACGGAAGATCGCGACCGCCTGCCACACGCGAGCTGACGTGCGCTGGAACGGTCTTCAGCGCACAGCGGAAGCGACGGCCATGCTCCTCGCCACCGCGGCCATCTCGCGCAGGCTCTCCTCGTCGGTCCGCGACTCGACTGGCAGCGTGCGCCTCGCGGCGAGTAGCGCGGTCAGCCCCAAGTCCGCGGCGGCGATAGCGTCATCATGGCGGCCCTCCGCTAGCGCGATGGCTGCCTCGGCGCGAGGGCACAGGAACGCAACATTTTGGCTCTGTGCGCCGCGCTCCAGCCAGGTGCGGGCCGTTGCGGGATCTTGCCGGTAGCGGGCGATGAAGTGCGCGGCTTCCTGTGAGAGAGCCGGCAGCGCTAATGACAGGGTAGTTCCAAGCGCTAACGCCTGATCTAAATGTTCGCCGCCCGCCTCGAACTCTCCGCGATCCAACTCCCATGAGTATGCGTATGAGTGCGCCACGTACCCATCGCGCGACGACTCGGCCAGCGCAAGCGCCCGCCGCACCACGCGCTCCGGGTAGTCGCGCGGCCGCACGCCGATCGACGCGTACCCCGCGAGCCCGCCCATCATCTCCCGCCACTCGAAGTCCGGTTGATCGCGCCACGTCCGCAAGATGAGCATGCCATCGTTCGCGATCCCGCGCCTGGTGAAGGGGACGATGGTCGCCACACACGTGTACAAGCCCATAAAGGCCAGGCTGAGCAGCCAGGCATCGACAGCCGCTAGCGTCATACCGAAATCGAACGCGGCATCGTTCGGCGGGGACACAGTCACAGCGGGCACCCAAGCCGCATAGGTCATCCCGAGCCAAACCGCCAGCGGCCTGACGAGTGCCTGACGAACTACAACTTGCCAGGCGACGATTATCGGCAGCACGCTGAACAGCGGACCACCAGCCACAAACACCGTGTGACGCGCACGAAACCCGCGATCCGTCGTTGGCAAGAGTCTGGCGTCATTCGGCTGGACACTCGGTCCCCGCAGTTTGAGCAGCGGACCACGCGGCGTGCGGACCAGGACGACGGGCCATACCTGACAGGAGTGAAAGCGGTAACCCAAGGCCCAGCCAGCGACCTCGTGCCCTGCCTCATACACAAGCGGGGAGAGAGGCAAAATGATGACCTGCGCGACGATATCCAGGACCAGGAACGGCAGGAGCCCCAGCAGGACTTCGTCAGAGAGCATTTAGGAGACCACGTTCCAGGCCGGCGGATGTCCGGTGAAGGGCGCGGCCAGGCCCGACCATCCGAAGAAGGTCACCGTGGCGGTCACCACTGCGAGGATCACGCCCAACAAGACCAGCGCGACCGAGGTGACGGTGCGCCGCGTTCGGCGCTTGCCGCCAGGCCCCAACCCCGAGGTTGCGGTTTTCGCCCCATCCATGCCATTACTCCACGCATTGCCGATCCGCCACCCATCGCGGCTCTGCCGCGCCCACCGCCCGGCATGCACTGAGCGCGCCAACCTGATCCTTGCCCTGGACCACGGCCGGGTGGTTGAGCGCGGCACCCACGACGCGCTCGTGGCACGCAATGGCCTGTACGCACGCCTTTACCCCCGGAATTTTCAAGACCCAGGCGCGGGGTCCTCTCACCAGCGGCCCATTGCCTAGACCGCGACCGAGCCCAGTCAATCGCCCGGTTCGGCGGTCGTCACTTCGCGCGCCTCATACGCCGCGGGGTCGCGAATCCCGGCTTCGGCGAAGCCCTTCAGTCGGAGGAGGCAGGCGTCGCAGTGGCCGCACGCCTCTCCGCGCGCCGATGGGTCATAGCAGGTCAGCGTCATGGCGTAGTCCACGCCCAGCGCCAGCCCGCGCTGGATGATCTCGGCCTTCGTCAGCTGGATCAGCGGGGCGTGGATGGTGACCCGCTGGCGACCCTCCACGGCGGCCTTGGTCGCCAGGTTGGCCATGCGCTCATACGCCTCGATGTACTCGGGCCGGCAGTCGGGGTAGCCGCTAAAGTCGAGCGCGTGAACGCCGAGGAAAATGTCGCTGGCTTCCAGCACTTCGGCCCACGCCAGCGCGAACGAGAGGAAGATGGTATTGCGCGCCGGCACGTATGTAATCGGGATTCCCTCTCCGATCTCGGGCAGTGGCCGGTCCTTAGGCACGGCCACATCGTCCGTCAGCGCCGAGCCGCCAAACACCCGCAAGTCAATATCAGCCACCACGTGGCGCGCGACGCCCATGTGCGCGGCGACCCGGCGTGCGGCCTCCAGCTCGGCCTCGTGGCGCTGGCCATAGCGGAATGAGAGCGCGTGAACCGCATAGCCCGCGTTCCTGGCGATCGCCAGCGTGGTCGTGGAGTCCAACCCACCGCTCAGCAGCACCACCGCGCGCTGACGTACCATCATGGCTGCGCTCCTCGACCATGCCACCCTATACGCGCTGGACTTCGATGTCGCCCAAAGGTGGCCCGCATGCGAACGCGCCCGCGCGGGCCGCTTTTCCCGCCCGACATCACGGTGTCACGACATGCGCGGCTAGCACCCCACTGCGCTCTTGTCCCAATGCGTAGTAATGGGTGGCGATTGAGAACCGCGCGACCAGTGACTCGACGCCCGAGACGTCGGCACTCAGGCTCCGACGGACGGCGAGGATGCGCGGCCGTTCGTCTGGTAGCGCCAGAGCACACCGCCGCTGCCGCCCTTGAGCGCGTATACATAGCCGTCGTCGGACCCAATGTACACGATTCCCTGCGAGACCGACGGCCAGCCACGGCTGGTGGAGAAGCCCGTGCTCGTGAACTTCCAGAGCAGCGTGCCGTTGCTCGCATTGAGCGCGCGCAGCCCCGCGTCGCCGGAGGCAATGTAGACCACACCGGAGGCCACTGCCGGGGTGCCAATCACGCTATCGCCTGTCGCGTGTTTCCAAGCGAGCGCGCCAGTGTTCGCGTTGATCGCGTAAATATTGTGGTCAGATGACCCGACGTACAGAATCCCACCGGAGACCGCTGGCCGCCCGAAGATCTGCCCGCCCGTTTGATACTTCCATTTCAAGTTGCCGCTCTGTGCTCCCACCGCGTACACGATGCCGTTGTCCGCGCCGAAATATACAATCCCGGAGCTGGTCACCGTTGGCGAGGTGAACTCGATCGCCGTGCCAGTGGCGTAACGCCACATCAGGGCGCCCGAGCTGGCGTTCAGCGCATAGAGATAGCCGTCCGACGAGCCCGTGTAGACCGTGCCACCGTCAGGCGCGAGCGCAACCGTACCAGTGATGGCCCCGCCCGTGGCGTAATGCCAGTGGGTGCTGCCCGTATCCTGATGGAGCGCGTAGATCGTGCCACTCTCGGTGGCCACATAGACCAGATTATTGCCAATCGTGGGGCGGCCGAGCGCGCCATTGCCAAGCTGGTTGACGTGCCAGATCACCGAACCCGCGTTGATCGCGTAGACGTCGCCGCCGTCCGTGGTCAGAAAGACCTGGCCATTGGTGGGAAACGGCTTGTTGGCCGTTCCCGAGATCGTCGTCTGCCAGCGCAAGGCGCCAGTGCCGGCATTGAGGCCGTAAAATCCACTGCCGTCGGAGCCGACATAGACTGTCAACTGGGTGAGCGGCGTGGTCGGCGTGGCCACCGGTCCCCCCTGGTCGCTGGTTGTCGGAGTAGGCGTCGCTTGCTCTCCGCTGGTAGCCGTGGAAGCGACCAGTGCCGTCGCCGTGGCCCTCCCCTGGGTAGTCTCGCCGCCGCTCGCCCCGCAGGCGCTGAGCCCAACCAGCAGCGCGATTGCCACCCACCCCCATAGCACCCGGCGCACGGTCTGAGTTCCAAGATTGCGCGTGCCCATCCTCCGCTCCTTCTCTGTCCCGTTGTTTTTGCTAACTCGACTATAGCACGCTGGTCAAGGGAGGGGCGAGTCAGCGCGTCAGATCGCCGTGGTCGTCCGCCAAAGCGCTACGGCGCCGTGACACTTGCGCGGCTGATGTATACTCGTTTGGGCGAGCGGTCGTAGATGC
>JANWHL010000066.1 GCA_025450405.1 Ktedonobacterales bacterium | reverse complement strand
TTGTCTTCCAGGGCATCGCGCAGCACCTTGCGGGCCCGCCAGAGGCGCGTATCGATGGCGCGCCGCGTCAGGCCAGTGCGCGCGGCGATTTCCTCGATGTTCTTGAGGCGGAAGTAGCGGAGGTAGACGAGCAGGCGCTCCAACTCCGGCAGGCGCTCCAGCGCTTGCCGGAGGTCTTCCTGCTGCTCGCGCCGTTCGAGCAGCTTCTCGAGACTTTCGGACCGCTCGGCCATCTGGATGCTCGCGAGGTCCGGTCCGTCCGCGCCGTGCGCGGAGTCGTGATGGACGCTGTCCAGCGTGGGCGCCACAATGGCGTGGCGTCGCTGCAACTGCCGGCGGCGGTCGAGCGCCAGATATTTGGCGCGCATCGTCAGCCAGGTCCGCAGCGCGCCGCGGCGCGGATCGAAGTCCGCGATCTCGTCCCAGGCGACGACGAAGGCGTCCTGCACGCACTCTTCGGCGTCCTGGAGGGTGCCGACGCCGTCGAGCAGGTTGCGTACAAAGTAGGCGATCTCGCGCGCGTATTGCGCGATCAAGGCCTCCAGCGCCCGAGGGTCACGTGCGCGCAGCCCATGCCACAGCGCGTCATCCGCCCAACCGTCCTGCACTGCACCACTCCTCGTTGAACGGCGCACCTCGGGCCCATGTAAGTGCCGAGTAACGACTTGCCGAGTGCCGGCAAGTCCAGTGGGGAAGGTGACCCGGACCGCCGGGCGGGCGATCACTTGGAGGGTCGCCCGCCCATCATGGCCCATTCCAACATGAAACCAGGTCAGTTGTCAAGAGCGGATTAACGGGCCGCCAGATGGACATCGCCGCCCGCCGCGCCGCGCCTGTGGTACACTGCGGCCAGGTGGGCGCTCGCGAGCGCTGACTACCCAAGAACCAGCAAGAGTGAGGCCGAATCGAGGAGGCGCGATGGGAGTCCCGCTGGCCGTCGCGGCCGAGCATCGGTGGGCAGTATTGCTCGACCTGGCGAACTTTGCCATCGGGCTGGAGCGCACGGGCCGTGCCCTGGACGCCGGGCGGCTGGTGGACGCGCTAAAGCGCGAGAAGGGCGAACTGGTGCTGCGCGAGGCGTACGGCGACTTCGACCGCTACGCCGCGCTGGGCACGGCGCTGCGCGAGCGCGGCTTTGGCCTCTCGCACCTGCCGCGGCTCACGAAAGGCTCCGAGAAGAACCACGCGGACATCCAGATGGTGGTGGACGCGATGCGTGTGGCCTTCACCAGCCCCCACATTGATTCGTTCGTGCTGCTCTCGGGCGATAGCGACCTGCTCCCGCTCGTTCAGGAGCTGATCCGGATGGGCAAGCGGGTGGACGTGGTGGCGGTGGCGGGCTCGGCCAGCGCGGCATTGGCGCGCAATGTCCACAAATTCGACACCTACGAGGACGTGCTCTCCGACGACGAGCCCACCCCGGCGGCGCCCCACGGCGCGGCGGCCACGGGACCGGCGGCGGGAGCGGAACCGGCGAGTGAGGGCGACATGGCGAGCCCGACCACGCTGGACCAGGCGTTTGCCTTCCTGCGCCAATCCGTGCTGGAGATGCAGGACCGCGGCAGCAACACGCTGGACTCCACGGTTTACGATTACCTCCGTCTGCTCAATCCAGCGTTCAGTGTGCGGGCGTTCGGCTTCCGGCGCTGGCGCGATTTTCTGGACGCGGCGGCCCAGGCTGGGGTCGTGCATGTGGAGCAACGTGGGAGCAATCTGGTGCTGACACCAGCGCCGCCCGCTCCGCCGCCACCCGTGCCGTCGTTCTCGAACTATGCCCAGCCGTCGACCCGGCGGACCAGCCGGCTGCCGCGTCTGCGCCGTGGCGGCGCCTGAGGAGCACGCGATGCCCGCCACGGATGGTCCGAACGTGAGTGACGATCTGCCGCGACCGCCGGGCGATTTCGTGGAGCGGCTGCGCGGGCTGCACCGAGATCTCCAGGCCCATCTCTGGGCACGCCTGAGCGAGCGGGCGCGCGCGGATGGCAATGGCCAGGCAGAGGATGACCATGCGCTGGCCACGGCCGTGGGTCATGAGGGCGGCGACACGATCTTCGCCCTCGACCGCGTGGCCGATGAGGTGCTCGTGCCGGGATTCGAGGCGTGGGCGACCGACTGGGGAGTGTCCTTCGCCCTGGTGGCGGAGGGTTGGCCCGAAGGGCGGGCGATGGTCCCGCGCGGCGCCAACCCGGCGGCGGCCCGGTTTGTCGTGATCGCCGATCCGGTGGATGGGACGCGCGGGCTGATGTATGGCAAGCGCTCCGCGTGGTCACTCGCGGCGGTGGCGCCGGTGACGGCGCCGGGATGGTGGGAGCGCGGAGAGGCGCCCGCGCGCCTGGCGGATATTCGCGCGGCGGTCCAGACGGAGCTGCCGACCCATCGCGCGTATCTGGCCGACCAGGTCTGGGCGGTCCGCGGCGCGGGCACGGCGGGCGTGACGCGCGATCTGCTGACGGGCACCGAGGCGCCACTGCGCTTCCGTCCCGCGGCGAACGCGACGCTGGAACACGGCTTCGCCAGCCTCTTCAAGGGGCTGCCCTGGGCCAAGGCCGACATCGCCGCGCTGGAAGACCGGCTGCTGCGCGAGTTGGCGGGACCGGCCATGGAGCCTCCGCCGATCTACGACGACCAGTACATCTCGACCGGCGGCCAGCTCTTCGCCCTGATGACCGGGCAGGACCGCTTCATCGCGGACCTGCGTCCCCAGTTCGCGGCGGCGTCCGGCCACCTGCCGTGTCATCCATACGACATCTGCGCGGCGCTCGTCGCCGCCGCGGCCGGGGTGGTGCTCACCGATGGGTCAGGCGGCTCGCTGGACGCGCCGCTGGACACCGAGACGCCGATAGCCTGGATTGGCTATGCCAACGCGACGCTACGCGCGGCGATCGAGCCGGTGCTGCTCCGGCTGCTGCGCGAACGCGAGCGCGGCTGACGCCGGCGGGCAAGAAGGAAGGAGGTGGTGCCGATGTGGGATCGACTCGACGAGCCCTGGCGGGCCTGCATCGAAGAGGCGTGGGCGGCGTACCGCGCGGGGTCGCTGCCGATCGGCGCGGTGGTGACCGATCGGGCGGGGACGATCCTGGCGCGTGGTCGGAACCGCATCGGCGAGGGCAAGGCTGAAGGGCGGCTGCTCTGTGGTCAGCGCCTGGCCCACGCTGAGGTGAACGCGCTGATCGCTCTGGACTGGGGCGCCACGGCACCCGAGGACTGCGTGCTCTACACGACGACCGAGCCGTGCCCGCTCTGCGCCGGGGCCGTGCGCATGGCCCGCCTGCGCGACGTGCGCTACGCGTCGCGCGACAGCGTGGCGGGCGCCGCCGCGCTCTTCGAAGCGATCCCCTACATGCGCAAGGGCGCGATTGCCGTGACCGGCCCGACGGACGCGACACTGGAGGTGGCGCTGCTAGCCCTGCTGGTGGAGTGGGCCATGGGCGCGGCCGAAAACATGGGCGAAAGCGCGACGGCGCCGTGGTGGGAGCGCTTCGGCGAGGCGGTCCCCGCCGGGCTCGCGCTCGGCCAGGCGCTCCGCGCGTCGGGCGACGTGCGACGCTGGGCCGCCGAAGGCCGGCCCGCCGCATTCGCGATCGACCGGCTGGCCGAGATGGCCTGACCGACATCGCTCCCGCCGCGAGTGCCGGCCGCCCCTCCGCAATCCGGACAAGCACCTGGTCACGTCGGATGGCGCAAGAACGCCGAACCCCCTCTCCATCGCGATGGAGAGGGGGCAGGGGGTGAGGAACCCGCGTTAACCGCGCGTGCCGGTGCGGCCTGTCCGGGCCTTGACCGCGTCCCAGCTCAGAATGCGTGGCTGGATGTTCGCGGAACCCTTGACGGTCCGCTGAGCGCCGCGGATCTGGGCCAGGTTCCAATTCCATGCGGACGGGAACTTGGACTGACTCCGCATGGCCTGGGCGACACCCCTGGCGGCGCCTTTGGCCGCGCCCTGCGACGCGCCCCGGATCACGTTCCACTGGAAGGTCCGTGCGGCGCGCCGCATCTGCTTGTTCGCGTTTTTATTCGCGCGCGTGCGGGATGTCTGGTTCTGCTTCATGCCGTACCAGGCGCCCAGGACGATACCGGCGAGGATAGCCGAGCCGCCCAGCCCGATGCCGAGCCACGCCGGCCACGGGAGACCGCCCCCGGACACCTTTCCGGTCTCGATCAGTTGCTTGAAGTTCCTCAAGTCGTCCGCCACGGCGCGCGCAGTCGCCTGGAAGAGGGCGTCGGCGGTGTCGCCGGCCACCCCCGCCGGCGGATCGTAGTTGAGGCGGACGAGCACACGGGTATTGGTGCCTTGCGGCTCGAACTCCACGGCGCCGTCGTTGGCCGTGCCGGAAACACTCCGCCAGGCGACGCGCTGGTTGGGGGTGAGGTCGATCACCTCGGCATCCCACTCCTGAGGGGTGCCGCCGACGCTGGCCTTCCAGTGGATACGCTGCCCGCTCGCGTCCACCCGCCGGACCTCTTTGACATGGTTCATGAACCGCGGGAAGCTCTCGAAGTCGCTCCAGGCGCGATAAGCCACCTCAACCGGCACCCCAACGACAATATCAGCCTGGGTCTCACGTGCCATCTACGCCGCCCTCCTTTTGGGATTCTCGTAACACCAGCACAACGGTCGCCCAGCGACCACCGCGGCCGCGCGCAACCCAGACAATGGGCCGCACGATCCGTGCCTCGTCCGCCGCCGGGCTGGTGACCGAGGGCGCCGTCAGACGTCCGGCAGATCAGGCGTCGGGCAGTTGGGGATCATCGGGCGCCGGCAACGATCCGGGGGACAGGCGCGCGCTACCCGGGGCGCTGCCTGGGGCGACACCGGGGACGCCGACGGTCACCCCGGACGCGAGCGTGGCATCGCCGTTCCCCGAGAGCGCACCTTGCGGCGGCGGAGATCGCATGTCGTCGTACTCAGAGAGGTGCGTCTGGCGCCACTGGACCCAGATGGCGGCCAGGAACGCCTGGGCGAGTCCGGCGACCGGCGAGGCGAAGAGGGCGCCCCACAGCCCAAAAAGCTCGGCGCCAGCCAGCAGCGCGACGATGGAGACGGCGGGATGCACCCCCACGGCGCGGCCCACGATGCGCGGACCGACGATGTAGCCCTCGATGACATGAACGAACACAAAGTAGCCGAGGACGACGAGCGCGAGCACCCAGCCTTGTGTCAGCGCGGCGAGGACGCAGATCGCGCCGGAGACCAGCGTGCCCAGGTTGGGGATGAACTCGAGGATGAACGCGAGCACGCCCAGCAACACGGCATAGGGCACACCCAGGACCGCCATGCCGCCGCCAACCAGCACACCGATCAGGGCGCAGAGGAGCACCTGACCGCGAATGTAGCCGCCGACGACGCGCTCCACGATGTGGAGCAGGAGCGTGACGCGTGGCCGGTAACGTGTCGGCGCGTTGGCGCGCAGCCAGCCGGCGACACGGCGCCCGTCGGCCAGAAGGTAGATGCTGAGGACGACCACCAATACGGTGTCGAGCATGGCGCTCAGCGTGACGGTGACGAAAGCGCTCAGCAGCGGCAGCGCGCCCTGCGCTCCCGCCTGGATCTGCGCGGCGAGCTGCTGGGCGAAGGCGTCAATTTGCGCTCGGGGAATGCCCAACGCCTCCAGCTCGGCGACGAGCGGGGCAATGCCCGCCTGGTTGGGCGTGAGCAGTTCGCGGATGTGTTCAGCCAACGCGGTGAGCTCGACGACCGCTGTGTTGATGACGGCGTAGCCGATGGCGCCGACGACGGCCAGGACGAGGAGGTAAATGACGACGACCGCGATGGGACGGGGGATCCAGCGGCTGAGGTACGCGATCGGCGGCATCAGGGCGTAGGCGAGCAGGCCGGCGATCACCAGGACGAGGAGGGCGTGGACCACGTGCGCCGCGGCCCACAGAACCATGGCGGTGACGACGATCCAGATGAGCACGGTCAGCGCGACATCGCGCCGGTGCGCCCACGACGACCGCGGCGCGTCGCCCGCTGACACGCTCTCGGCCGCGGCACCGGCGAGCGGGGTGATCGGCCTATTGAGTGGCCTCATCGGGTCTCCTTGTCTTCGACGGCGTCCACAGTGCGCCCCCGGCCCGCACGGCGACGATTGCGGCGATCTCGCCCGGGTGAGCCATTTCGGCGGCGGCGGACATCACGGCCCGCGCGCCGACGATCGCGGCGATGGTGACGGCGACAGCATAACCCAGGACGGGAGCGAGCGCCAGAGGCAGCATGACGTACCGGACTGAGGCGCCGCTGTGGCCAAGCTGATGTGGACCTGTGGCCAATCGGCGGCGCGCGATCTGGTCAGGCGTGATACGATGGTGAAGAGCTTCAGGGCGCGGTGGCAAGGGCGGCGCGGGGCCGCGAAGGGGGAGGGCCAGGATGATCCCACACGAGATCGTCACCGTGATGGAGCGCCGCCGGTTGGTGGCGGAGGTGCGGACGCAAACCGCCGTCCAGGCCCTGGGGGTGGTGGACGCCCTGGCGGCGGCGGGGATCACGACCATCGAGGTCTCGCTGACGATTCCGGGCGCGCCAGAGATCGTCAGCCACCTGTCGACGCGCACGGATGTGCTGGTTGGCGCGGGGGCGGTGCTCGATGCGAACCAGGCACGCGAGGTCATCTCGTGCGGGGCGCGGTTCATCTCCTCGCCGATCTTTTCGCCGGACCTCGTCCCGGCCTGCCGCGATGCCAACGTGGCCTGCATCCTGGGCGCGCTGACCCCCTCGGAGATCATCACGGCGCAACGCGCCGGGGCCGAGATGGTCAAGCTCTTTCCCGGCGAGGCGTTCGGCGGGCCGGCCTATGTCCGCGCGTTGCTGCGCCAGCTCACGCACATTAGCTTGCAGGTCTCCGGCGGGTTCACGCCGGAGAATCTCGGCGAGTATCTGGCGCTGCCGGTGCGCACCCTGGCGCTGGGCGAGCTGCTGGTGCCCCCGCAGTTGATCGAGCGCGGGAGCTGGATGGCCATCACCAATCGCGCCCGGGCGTTCGCGGATTTCGCGGCCAACCCGCACGCGTTCGCGGCGCGGTTCCTGGCGATGATGGGGGTGGCCCAGCGACCAAATCCCGCGGCGATGGGCGGCGGGCAGGGCATGGCCGACCCGATGCCGCGCATGCCGGCGGCGGCCCCGGCGGGCGCCCACCGCGGCGACACTGGCCGACACCGGTCTCCGGACACTGAGGGCTGGCTGCGGTAGCGGCATCGCGGCCCGATCCGCGATTACCGGCAGAGAATCACAATGAGGACACAGAGGACACAGAGGCCGGAAAAGAGTGGCTGAGGCGGAACCGGCGTGAGGTTGCCCTCAGGGCGCGGCACATCCGTGGCGGTCTCCAGAGGGGGGCATGGCGCCCACCGGGTGGCTCTGGGCTACGATATAGGTGCCACCGCTTCGATGCCACCGCAGCGATGCCACGGCGACGACCACCAGGAAAGCCGCCGCGACTATTCAACTGGCACCACCCCGATGCCCCCCAGAGGAGCCCGCATGTTCCGCACGACGACGATGCGTCGCGCCGCCGCTGAGGGGGCGGTGATCTTCCTGGCCGGGCGGCTGCTGGCCATGGTGCCCACCGCGTTCTGGCCGTTCTGGCTCTTTCCGGCGGTCCTGGTCGCGCGCCTCGTGCTCTGGCTCGCACCCCCAGTCTGGGCCGCCATGCGGGTGAAGTCCACGCGGCGCGAGAAGATGAGCCGCCGCTTCTGGAAGCTGGGACCCCAGCTCGCCATGGTGTGCGCGCTGGTGGACGCGGGCGTGGCGTTGGCGCTGGGCGACGTGACCCTCTGGGGCGGCGCGGCGGGACCGCCGGACGCGGCGCGGTTCTTCGCGAGCGGGGCAACGCACCTGGCGCCGGTGGTGTTCGCGCTGAACGAGGGGATCGTGCTGGTGGTGCTGGCGCTGTTCTACACCATGGGCGTGGTCTGCACACGCCTGGCGAATGGCGGATTCATGCGCTTCACGATGCCGGCGGGCAATGGGCGTGTGACGCTCTAATCTTCGAGGGGCTCGCGCGCGGCGAAGCCGCCCTCGATAGAGTGCCACCAGGCGACACGCGGCTCGCCCAGGCGCCAGCAGAGGTAGACCTCCTCACCGTCGCGCTCGGTGGGGAAATCCACCAGGCCCATCTCGAGGTCTTTGACCAGGACGCCCCAGCCGTTGATCTGGCGCACGCGTTCGTTGATGGCGGCGACGATCTCGGCGGCGCGGGCCCGGTGGCGGGTGAGAGCGCCCTGGAGGCCGTGGCCATTCCCGAGCATCCGCTGGCGCAGCTGGCCCAGCGCTTCTTCCTCGGTGCTCAGCTCGGCACGGAGGTCACGCAGCTCGACGAGCACGGGATCGAGGCGCGGGAGCAGCGCGTCGGCCTCGGCACGCGTGAAGAACCGTGGCATGGGCGCGCCCCCTCCCTGGGTCGTGGGCCTGGCGATCGCCGCCGCGCTAATCGCGCTACCCTTCGCGCAGGATGGCCGCCACGCCCGCCGCGGCGGGCCCGGCGTGGGTGCCGACAACCGGGCCGAGCGCGAAGTCCTCGATCGGGCCATCCCACACGCGCTGAACGACGGCCGTGAGCTGCTGGGCGGCGGTCTGGTCGCTCTCGACGAGCGCGAGCGCCTCCAGCGGACCGAGCGCGGCGGTGAGCTGGCCGATGCGCTCATAGGCCTTGCCGCGGGTGCGCACGTTCTCGACGGGCACGACCTGGCCGTCGCGGACGGCGATGATGGGTTTGACATTGAGGAGCGTGCCGACCATGGCCTGGGCACGGCCGATGCGTCCGCCGCGCTGGAGATAGGTCAGTGTGTCGAGGACGGCGTAGATGCGGGCGCGGCGGCAGAGGCTCTCGGCGCGGGCCTTCAGCTCGGGCAGACCCTTGCCTTGGAGCGCCTCGGCGGCGACCATCTCGGCGGGCAGGCCAAAGCCGGCGCTGACCGTGCCGGAGTCCACCAGCTCGATGGGGATGCCGCTGCGCTGGCTCACCACCTGGGCGGCGGTGCGAGCCGCCTGCAAGGTGCCGCTGAGGGCGCTGGCGAGGTGGATGGAGAGGATGGCGGTGGCGCCAGCGGCGATGGCCCGCTGATACGCCTCCTCGAAGATGCCCGGCGAGGGCGCCGAGGTGGTGGGCAAGACGGTGCTGGCGGCGAGCTTCTGATAGAAGGTCGGTCCGTCCAGATCGATCCCGTCCAGGTAAGCCTGGTCGCCGAAGAGCACCGCCAGCGGGGCGATCTCGATCCCCAGCGTGCTGGCGCGATCGCGCGGGATGTCCGCTGTGCTGTCGACCACGATGCGTACGGCCACGGTGCCCTCCACCCCGCGCGCCCATCGGCTCGCGGCGGCGCTCGCTGTGCCGGCGCGCCCCGCCGGCGGGGGACTCATTCCACGGCCAGAATGAAGGCGTAGTACGGCTGTCCGCCGTTGACGACCTCGACCTCGATCCCGTTGTACCAGCCGCGGATGCGGCCGGCCAGGGCTAGCGCGGCGGCTTCGTCGGTCTCGGCGCCGTAGTACAGCGTGATGATCTCGTAGCGTTCCACCTCAGCGCGGCCGAGCGCCGCGCGGATGACGGTGTCGCCATCCTGGCCGGCCGCGACGAGCCGGTCGTTGACGAGGCCGATAATGTCACCCTCATCGCAGTGGATGCCATCCAGATCGACGGTGCGCACGGCGCGCGTGATCTCGACGGTCTGGACATTGCCCAGGGCCGCCTCCATCGCGCGACAGTTGGCGGCGAAGTCGGCGTCGAAGTTGAAGGCGAGCAGCGCGCTGACGCCCTGGGGCAGCGAGCGGCTGGGCACGACGCAGACCTGCTTCTGGGTGAGCTGCTCCACCTGGCGCGCGCTCATGATCACATTGCCATTATTGGGCAGCAGAATCACCTTGGGCGAGGGGACGCTCTCGACGGCGGCGAGGAGCTCCTGCGTGCTCGGGTTCATCGTCTGGCCGCCGGGCACGATGGCGGCAACGCCCAGGCTCTCGTAGACCCGGCGCCAGCCGTCGCCAGCCGCCACCGCGACGGTGGCGACCTCGCCGATCTCACGGCGCGCGGTGGGAGCGGGCGGCACGGCCACGGCGGTGCCCGCCGCGGTAGTCGCGCCACCAGCGGCCGCGCCATTGGCGCCTGGTGTCGCCTCCGTCTCGCCGCGCTCGCGGGCGCCTTCGGCGGCATAGCGCAGGCTCTGCTCCTGGAGGTTCTCGATGTTGATGTCCTGGAGGCTGCCCAGGCTGACCCCATAATCGAGGATCTCGCCGGGGTGCTGGGTATGCGTGTGGACCTTGAGCAGGCGCGTATCGCCGGCGACGACCGTGGAGACACCGCCCATACGGGTGATGGTGTCGCGGATCTCGTCGATGTTCAGGTTCTCGCCGCGCAGGAGGAAGACGACCTCGTAGCCGTACTCCTCCTCGATGGAGACGCGGCCGCGGTGGACATCCTCGGACTCGGCGCGCTCCTGGGCGGGCGAGAGCTGGGTAGGCTCGCCGCGGACGAAGCGGAGCATGCCCTCAAAGATGGTGGTGAGCCCCTGGCCGCCGGCATCCACGACGCCGGCTTGCTTGAGCGTGGGCAGGAGGTCGGGGGTCTTGGCCACGGCGGCTCGCGCGGCGGTGACAATGTCGGTCAGGAGCACGGTCATGTCGGCGCCGCCGGCGGCGCTGCGCTGGGCGGCCTCGGCGCTCTCACGCACGACGGTGAGGATGGTGCCCTCCACCGGCTTGATGACGGCGCGATAGGCCATCTGGGCGGCGAGGCCGAGGGCGGCCGCGAAGTCAGCGGGGGTGATGGTGTCCTTGCCGTCGATGCCGTTGCTGATGCCGCGGAGGATCTGGGAGGTGATGACGCCGGAGTTGCCTCGGGCGCCCATCAGGGCACCGCGCGAGAGCTTCTCGGCGATGATGGAGACGGAGGTGTCGGTGGCGTCGGCGATGGCGCGGATGGCGGCGTCCATCGTGAGCGACATGTTGGTACCGGTGTCGCCGTCGGGCACGGGGAAGACGTTGAGCGCGTTGATGATGTCGCGGTGCTCACGAAGCCAGGCGTGGGCGGCCAGCATGGCGCCCTTGAGATCCTGGCCGTCGAACGCCGTGATGCGCTTGGTGCGCGCGCCGGTGAGGCGCGACCAGAATTTACCTGCCATAGTCGTCGGGGACCAACGATCCCCTCCCGCCCTCCGTTCCTCTCACACGACCGCCCTACGAGGTCCCGCGCTGACTGGCCCGCGGCGCCCAACGCGCCTGTGGCACTCGCTCCCGCGCACGTGGCGCGTACAGTGGCATAGCTGGCTCCAGGCGCGCCACGGGCCCGGCCCGCGGCCCGCCGCTCCCGGTCAGCCGCGCTCGGTCAGCCGCGCTCGGTCAGCCGCGCTCGCGCCGGTCGGCCCGCTCGGTGGGCTCACCAAGCGGCGCGGGCTCGCGCCGCTCGCCGGCCTCCTGATCGCCAGGCTGATGATCGCCGGCCCCATGATCGCCGGGTCGTGGATCGCTGACGCGCAGGCCCTGGACATTGACGTTGACCTCCACGACCGAGAGGCCCAGGCTCCGCTCGACGGCGTATTTGACATCTTTGATCAGGTTGCGGGCGATCTCGGAGATGCGCAGGCCGTACTCCAGCACCACATACAGCTCGATCGCCACGTGATCCTGGACGAAGCGCACTTCCACGCCGTGATCGTAGCGTTCGGGGGGCAGGAACTCGAGGCGGACAAAGCGCGAGTGGCGATCGGCGATGCCGACCACGCCGTAGCACTCAGTGGTGGCGCGGCCAGCCACCGTGGCGATGGCACGCGCGGAGACCTCGATCTTGCCGCGGGGCGGGGCCAGAGGCGCGGGCCGCGATCGCGGCGCCAGTGGCGGCCGGAGGCGCGCGCCAGGCGGCGGTGAGGTCGGCGGCTCGGCGGGCCGGGTCCGGATCTCCATCGTCTCCCCGATTCTTTCTCGTGCGCTCTCGTGCGCCGCTGGCGCCAGGACGCCCGGTCACCCGCGCGGCCAACCGTCGTGGATGCGGGTCCCGTCTTGCGCGGACATGGCTCGGATGATATACTCTTGGGGTGTCATCATACAGGACGCCACCACTCGGTGTAAAGGGGTAGCGCGACATGCATGGTCGCTGTGATGTCTGTGAGCGCAAGCCGGGATACGGCCACAAGGTCAGCCACTCGAACCGCAAGACCAATCGGCGGTTCGTGGTGAACGTGCAGCACCGCCATCTGATGATCGACGGGCGGATGCGGACGGTGAACATTTGCACGCGGTGTCTGCGCACGATGGTCAAGGTGCCGAAGGCCCGCTAGGCTGAGGCGCGGCGACCACGCGCCGGCATACGCTCTGGTGCTGACCGCATGCCTCGTGCCAGCCATCGGGCTTCGCGATAGAGGGTCACTCCAAAGCCGGGCGCATTCGCGCCCGGCTTTCGTCGTGCCTGGCGCGCCAGAGGCCCACCCCTGCGCGGACTATCCCAAGGCGGATCATGGTCTTGAGGCGACGCCCCGGCCGCGGTACAATTAAGTCAATGTTGATATAACACGAGGCGGCGACATGGCGAACTACCGGCAACTGATGCTCCTGGGACTCCTGCTGGAGCGGCCAATGTACGGGCAGCAGGTGCGCGAGGTCATCGAACAACATCACCACCTGTTCGCGGAGCACATCAAAAAGCCCACCATCTACTATCAGTTGGAGCGGCTGGCGGAGGATGGGTATCTGGAGGCGCGGCGGGAGCTGGTGGACGCGCCGGGCACGGGGCTAGCACACGACGAGGTGGTGCCGCGCGAGCGGGAGGTGTACCACATCACCGCGGCGGGTCGCGGCCACTTCGCGGATCTGCTGCGCGAGGCGCTCCGCGGCCACACGGCGCCGCTCGACGATCTGGACGCGTGCCTCTTCTTCCTCGATCAGCTGCCACCGGCTGAGGTGGTCGCGCTGCTGCGGGAGCGCTATGAGCGGGTCGCGCGGGCGCGGGCCGACGTGGAGTTCCACATTCGCGCGGCGCAGATCCAGGACCGCGCGCACCGGTTGGTGACCGATCACCAATTGGCGCTGCTGGACGCCGAGCTGGGCTGGCTGGCGCGGACGCTGATCCAGATCCCGGCGGAGGGCGCGCCCGGCCCGCGCGCGCTCGGCGCCGCATCCACACTCGCCGCGCCGTCCGCCGATGGGGCCGATGGCGCCGGCTCTCGGGAGTAGGCCAACGTCCGCTCCCCTTTTTTGGTCTTCAGGTCAACCCTGACATAAATGCCGGTACACAGAGGTGGTCACATGCGGAACCGCAATCGGACGTTTGGGTCGCCGCTCGTCCTCATGGCGCTGACGATCTTCATCGACTTCACCGGCTTCGGCCTGGTGATTCCGCTGCTGCCCTTCTGGGCCGAACGCCTGGGCGCGGGGCCGCGCGCGATCGGGGCGCTGCTGGCGGCCTATGCCCTGGCGCAGATCCTCTTCACGCCCATGCTGGGCGCGCTCTCGGACCGCTTCGGCCGCAAGCCGATCATCCTGCTCTCGCTGGTGGTGGAGGGCGCGGCGTTCGCGCTGACGGCGCTGTCCGGCTCGCTCGCCCTGCTCTTCGTGGCGCGGTTCGTCGGCGGGCTGGGCGCGTCGAACATCGGGTCGGCGCAGGCGGTGGTGGCGGATGTGACGCCGCGCGAGGGGCGCGCGCGGGCAATGGGCGTGATCGGCGCGGCCATCGGGCTGGGCTTTGTGGTTGGCCCGGCGCTGGGCGGCGCACTGGCCGCGCTGGGCGAGGCGGTGCCGTTCTGGGTCGCGATGGGGGTGGCGCTGGTCAACGCCGTGCTGGTGTGGCGGCTGCTGCCCGAGACACGGCGGCGCCGGGTCGCGGAGACCACGGTCCCCACGCCCACCGCGCGGGTGCGCGACGCGCTCGTCGCCGGTTGGGGGCGGGCGCTCCGGCGGCCGGGGGTGGCGCGGCTGGTCGCGATCAACCTGCTCTACACCGTGGCCTTCACGGGCATGGAGACCGTCTTCGTCCTGCTCACCCAGCGCACGTTTGGCTGGACCGCTCGGCAGAACGGCTTTCTCTTCGCCTACGTGGGCGTGGTGATTGTGGTGATGCAGGGCGGGGTGGTCGGCCAGGTGGTCAAGGGGCTGGGCGAGCGGCGCGTGCTGATCGCCGGGATGGCGCTGCTGGCCGCCGGGCTGATCCTGCTGCCGTGGAGCGGCACGCTGGCGCTGGTGCTCGGCGCGCTGGGGCTGGTCAGCGTGGGCGATGGCGCGGTGACACCGGCGCTCACGGCGCTGCTCTCGCTGGCGAGCCCGGCGGACGCGCAGGGCGAGACGCTGGGCGTCGCGCAGGGCGCCGGCGCGTTTGGCCGGCTGGTGGGACCGCTGGCGGCGGTGGTCATCCTGGGCGCGCTGCTGGCGATCCCGACGCTGCCCAGCGCACCAACGTCTCGGGATCGCACGGCGAGAGGGACGACCCGCGCGGCGGACCGGGACGTGCCCGCCGACGCGACTCCGGAGCGCGCGGAGGCGCGCGCGACGGAGCGGGCCGTGCGGTGAGCGCGCGGCGCGATCCCCGCGGCACGGCGTCGTGGGGGAAATACGCTTCATACGACGGTCATCCCAGCCCTGGGGCGACGATGAGCGAGAAGGAGAACGCGAACCATGAATCCGCCGGTAATTGGAACGACCGGGAGTGACGTCAACACCACCAGCGGCGGTCGCGGCGCGCGCACCGGGTGGCGGCGCGGGTATGTCGCGGTCAGCGCGGTGCTGGCGCTGGCCATCCTGACGCAGGTGTTCCTGGCGGGGGCGAGGCTCTTCGCCGAGCCCACCTGGTGGCCGGCGCACCGGATGTTCGGCATGATGCTCAGCCTGGGTCCAGTGGTGCTGCTGGCGCTGGGTTTCGCCGCGCGGCTGCCGCGGCGCGCGCTCTGGCTGACCGGGCTGCTGCTCGTCCTGGTCGTCCTCCAGCCCCTCCTCATCAACGTGCCCGCGGCGCTGGGGCTTCCCGTGCTGGAGGGCTTCCATGTCGTCAACGCGGTGGTGGTCTTCGCGCTGACGGCGATCCTCGGGCTCGGGGCCCGGCGGATCGGCGGCGCGCTGACGCGCTAAGAAGGCCGAAGAGCGTGACCGTGGGGATCTTCGCAGGTGCCCGTGTTCAGAAATGCGTCGAGTGGAGAGCGGCCGCGTGCCAGTGTGCGCTCGGCCCAACTCACGGCACCGCCGGTGGCCACGACCGTGCCTCCTGTCCGCTCCCCTACCGCTGGGGGCGTCACTCCGGATCGACCATCGGCACTACCAGGTCAAGTGCCGCACCCGATGCGTCCGCTATCCGCCGAGGGGAATCCGGAAGTGGGACAGTACGGCCCTCGCGGGTGTGGAGCTGGCCGCAGGCGGCGGCGATGTCGTCGCCGCGTTCGGCACGCACGCTGTTGCCAATGCCGCCGCGGCGCAGCTCGTCGCGGAAGCGGCGAATGGCCTCGCCCGAGGGCGGGCGGTAGCCGGCGGCGGTGGCGTTCACGGGGATGAGGTTGACGTGGCCGAGTTGGCGCAGCGGCGCCAGCAGCGCCGCCAGCGCGCGCGCGTGCTCGGGGGCGTCGTTCTCGCCGGCCAGCAGCACGTACTCGAAGGTCACCTGGCGGTTCGTGCGCGCGACGTAGGTCTGGCAGGCCTCCAGCACGGCGGCGATGGGATACTTGCGCGTGACCGGCATGGTGCGCAGGCGCATGGCGTCGGTGGGCGCGTGGAGCGAGATGGCCAGGTTGATCTGGAGCGGCTCGCCGGCCAGCCGGAGGATGCCGGGCACCAGGCCAACTGTGGAAAGCGTGATGTGGCGCGCCCCGAGGCCCAGCCCCTCCGGCGCGTTGAGGATGCGGACGGCGCGGAGCACGTTGTCGTAGTTGTGCAGCGGCTCGCCCATGCCCATCAGGACGACGTTGGTGACGTGGTCGAGCGCCTGGCCGTCCGGCGCGGTCCACGGCTGGGCGCGCAGCTCGCGGGCGAAGTAGAGCACCTGGGCGACGATCTCGCCGGCGGTGAGGTGGCGGTCAAAACCCATCTGGCCCGTCGCGCAGAAGGTACAGCCATAGGCGCAGCCAGCCTGCGTGGAGATGCAGACGCTGGCGCGGGCGCGACCGTCGGGGCCGGCCGGGTAGAGCATCAGGACGGCCTCGATGAGCCGCCCATCGGCGAGCGCGAGCAGCACCTTGCGCGTGCGCCCGTCGCGCGCGGCCAGCTCGCGGCGGAGCGTCGGCCCGGCAATGGTGGCGTCGGCCGCCAGGCGCGCGCGCAGCGGTCGCGGCAGATTGGTCATCGCCTCAAAGTCGGCGGCCAGTTGCCGGTAGATCCCGTCGAGAATCTGGCGCGCGCGGAACGGCTGCTCGCCGCGGGCGGCGAGCCAGGCGCGCAGATCACCCGGCTCGAGGCCGAGCAGATCGGTCGGGGCGACGTCGATCGCCGCGCCGGTGGCTGGGGTGCTGAGCATGTGGTGGATCAACTCAGGGCGCCGCCGTCGGGGCGTCGTCCGGGGACGCGGATGACGGCTCGGGCGCGGGCTCGGGTGGGGCGGAATCAGGCGGCACGCCCAGCCGCGCGCCGAGGATCGCGGCCTGGCCGCGCAGGAACTCATCGGCGGGGAGGGCCCGCTTTCCCTCCAATTGTACGATCTCCAGCGCCAGCGCCTCGGGTCCGCCAGTGGCGACGTATGGCCGGCCGCTCGCGCCGGCGCCGGGCTCCTTGAAGACGGTGCCGGGCTCCAGCGCGGGACCATCTGCCGGCGCGTCGAGAATCGGGACCGGCCGCGCGCGCAGCACCTTGAGCTGGCGGCCACGCCAGGTGGTAAAGGCGCCGGGCCAGGGCGCATAGGCGCGCACCTGGTGCGCGATCGCGGCCGCGGGCCGCGTCCAGTCGATCTGGCCGTCCTCCTTGCGCAGCAGGTGACTCATGGTGGCCTCCGCCGGCTCCTGCGCGGCGGGCGCGATGCCCCCAGCCAGCCAGCGCGGCAGCAGCGCGACCAGCAGCTCCGCGCCCAGGTCGGCCAGGCGCGTGGTGAGCTCGCCAGTGGTCTCGTCCGGCGCGATTGTGGTGGCGCGTTGGGCGAGGATGGGGCCGGTATCGAGCCCCTCGTCCATCAGCATGAGGGTCACGCCAGCGGTGGTATCGCCCGCGAGGATGGCGGCGGCGACCGGCGAGGCGCCGCGGTGCCGCGGGAGCAGCGAGGCATGCACATTCAGGCAGCCGCGCTCCGGCAGGCGGAGGACCTCCGGCGGCAGAATCTGGCCAAAGGCGGCGACGACGATCAAGTTCGGCGCGAGCCGGCGCAGCATGGTGAGCGCCTCGGGTCGGCGCAGGGGACCCGGCTGATAGACCGGCACGCCCAGCTCCTGGGCGGTCGCCTTGATGGGCGAGGGCAGTGTCGTCTGACCGCGGCCAGAGGGTTTATCGGGCCGTGTCACCACGCCGACGAGGTCGAGACCGCCAGGCCAGAGGCGACCAGGCGCCGCGTTGGCGGCCAGCGCGCGAAGCGAGGGCATGGCGAACTCGGGCGTGCCCATGAAGACGACGCGCGTTTCCAGACCCGACGCGGGGAGATGCGGACTGAACATCGTGTGCCTCTGTCTGCCGGTGGAGAGGTCGCGACCGACGATGATGCCGCGCGACACGGGGCGGTGATGCCGCTGACCGCAAGTCGCGATCCGGTGGGGGTCACGGAAGAGCAGCGTACCACGGCGAGCGCCCCGCGCGCGCTGGCGCTACGCCTCCGCACTGGGCCCCTGGCGCCGGAGGAAATCCAGAGCCACCTGGCGCACCAGCGGGCTGATGGTGTGGTCGAGACCGGGCAGGATGCAGAGCTCGCCGTGTGGCAGCGCGCGGTAGGCGGCCACGCCGTCCTCGGGCGTGCAGTAGTAGTCGTGGTCGCCGACGACGATCAGGGTAGGGACGGCGATCGCGGCCCAGTCCGCATGGGTGTAGGCCATCGGCTCGGTCCACATGGGGAAGACATCGCGTAGCAGCGACCGCCAGGCGCCGTCTCCCTGCGCCGCGTCGAGGTCGCGCACGAAGCGGCTGAACCACTCCTGGCCGGCGCTCTTCCCCGCGAAGTACTCGGGATTGGCGGCGGTGGCGTCGGGGGAGCCGCCCATGCGGCGGCGCAGGCGCACGAAGCCGTGGGACGCGGGGTTGAAGACGTCGTAGCCGGCGACGTTGACCAGCGCGCGGGCGCTGCCGGGGTGGCGGATGGCCATCACGGTGGCGGCGATGCCTCCGTCGCTGAAGCCGCAGACAAAAGGGCGCTCCAGGCCGAGCGCGGCGATCAGGGCGGCCCAGTCGTCGGCGAGCAGCGAATAGCTCATCGGCACGCCGGGATTCCGGGTGCGGCCATGGCCGCGCGTGTCGGGCGCGATCACGTGGAAATGGCGCGCGAAGGCGGGCAGCGCGTCGTACCAGCTCCAGCCATAGCCGGCCCAGACGGCGCTGGTGGAGGCCATGCCGCCGTGCAAAAGCAGCAGCGGCTCGCCGGCGCCGGCCTCCACGCAGTGGATGCGGATCCCGTTGGCCTCGATGTCGCGCTCGGTCGTGGGAGGCATCGGCTCTCCTGATGGTGGTTGGATGTGTGCCCCCTCCCCGAGCCCCTCCCCCGTTGCGACGGGAGAGGGGAGCCAGACTCGCAGCGGCCAGTGGCTGGTCAGCGGGTCCCTTCCCCCCAACCCCGTTGCGACGGGAAAGGGGCTTTGCGCGGTCGGAATCGGATCGCCGTACCGGATCGCCGTACCGCGTCGCCGTCCAGTATACGCGCGCGGGCGGTCACGCGGCGCGGTACGGGTCGCGAGCGCGGAGTCCGGGAATACGCCCGCTGTCTAGCGCCGCGTCAACGCGCCAGTTCGGGGAAGCCGCGGTTCGCCACGGCTGGACGGCGGGTCGGCGCGTGTGGGATGCTGGCGAAGGCGCGGTCCACGAGGTCCATCAGTGCCAGACAAGGAGACGAGGCAAATGGCTGACGACAACTTCATGCTCACGACGATCTACGACAACTGGAAGCGCTATCAGGACCATATCAAGACGTCGGTCGCGCCGCTCACCGCCGAGCAACTCACCCTGCGTGCCGCGCCAAACCTGCGCTCCATCGGCGAGAACGTCGCGCACATCATCGGCTGCCGTGCCGGCTGGTTCACGGATTTCCTGGGCGAGCAGGGCAGCGCGGACGTGAAGGCGGAGGTACAGTGGGACGTGTCGGACGCGCCGGCGCGCACCGCCGCCGAGCTCGCCAGGGGTCTGGATGACACCTGGCAGTGCATGACCGATTGCCTGGCCCGCTGGAGTCCCGACGACATGCGCAAGATCTTTGTCGACGACTGGGACGGCGAGAAGGTGGATCTCTCGCGCGCCTGGGTGGTCTGGCACGTGCTCGAACACGACCTGCACCACGGCGGCGAGGTCTCGCTCACCCTCGGCATGCACGGCGTCGCGACCGATTTCCCCGGCTGATCGCGAACGATACCATTCATCGCCAGGACCAGGGCGCCGGCTAGCGTGAGCCGGCGCCTTCGTCCGCCGGGCGCCGGCCCCAGGCGGCCATCACCAGCGCCTCCATCCAGACGAACGTGGGGTCGCGGAAGAGCGCGAGGATGGCGGGCATCTCGGCGGCATCCAGATAGCCAGCGGCGACGAGCCGGTCGGCCACCTGCGCAGCGGTCAGGCGCCAGACCTCGGCGTTGGGCGTGCCGCCGCGCACCATGAAGACACGCCCCTCGGCGTCGATCGCGTCGAGACCAAGGGCGCCCAGCTCGCCATAGGCGCGCCGGCCGGCGAAGGCGTCCGCCCCGCTGGCGGCGCAGAGGCGCGTGAAAGCATCGGTGAAGCGCGTGAAGCGCCGCGCGTGCTCGGGATCGACACCAGGCGCGGGCAGCCACGAGACGGAATCGGTCTCCTCCGCGAGCAGCCATCCCCCTGGTGCGAGAGCGTCCACCATGCGGCGCAGCGCCGGCGCGCGGTCGGCCAGGTGCTCCAGCACGAAGCGCGCGTGGACGAGATTGAACGTGCCAGATGGCAGGTCGTCCACCAAGAGGTCGTGGCGGCGCACCTCGAGATGCGGCAGGTCGAGCGCCTCCAGGAAGCGCGTATCGAGATCGGTCGCGAGGACGTGGCCGCGCGGCCCGACACGTGCCGCGAGCCACGCCGCGATCGAGCCGCCGCCTCCACCCACCTCCAGACAGCGCCAGCCGTCCCCCACGCCCAGGCGCTCCAGGTGGCGGATGGTGCCGGGATCGAACCACGCCTCCAGGCCGGCCAATCGCTGGCGTTGCTCGTGCCAGGCGTTGTCGAGCAGGTAGTCTGCCATGTGATCTCCGTCGTACGCTGTCTCATGCCGCTTCTGGATTGACCTCTGGGGGATGCGCCGCGTCCTTCAGGGCGCCTCCTCGCCCCACCACATCGCGGCATATCCCGGCCGCTCGATGTCAAGCTTTGGCAAGGTGGCCGTGAGCACCCTCATGGCCTCCGCGAGCTGTTCATCCGTCGTGCGCTCGGACCGTCCCCTGAACGGTTGAAATGCCCGCTTGAGCTCGTCCCGGTCCACTGCCGGCGCGGCGAGCAGATCGGCCAGGTGCTGAGCGGCCACGACAATGTCCGTCTCACGTGCTCGTCCATGCCTCACCCCATCCTTTCTCGCCCACGACCCGCCTTTCGCGCCATCCCGAACGCCACCAATATACTGGCATTTCTCGTGGGCCACAAGAGGGGCTTACTGAGTGGTCGGAGTTGGCGGAGAGTCCACGCCAGCCTCCTTGGTGCCATACCCAATATACGAAATCGCGCGGTCGTCCCCCAGCCGGAAGCCGCCACTCTCGCGGCGCGTGAGGTAGCCGTGGAGGAATCCCAGCGGGCCGCGCGCCGGGACGAGGCCGCGGGTCTCGACCACCCGCACACCGTGGCGCGCCAGGCAGGTCGCGACCTCTTCCGGGCGGACGAAGAGCCGGGACGCGTGCGTGCGCGGCGGAACAATTCGCAACACCCGCTGCCCCAGCCAGAACAGGACGACGCGCGCCCGCCAGGTGCGGTTGACCGTCTCGAAGCCGAGGACGCCGCCGGGCCGGAGCACCCGCGCCTGCTCGGCGATGATCGCGTCGAGCCGGTCGGAGACGTGCTCCAGGAAGTCGGAGGAGAGCACGGCGTCGAAGGCGGCGTCCGCGAAGGGCAGCGCCAGCGCGTCGCATGCGTGGTACGTGATCGCCAGCCCGCTGGCCGCGGCGTGGCGGCGCGCCGCCGCGACACTCGACGCCGAGCGGTCGACGCCGGTCACCTCGGCCCCTGCCTGGGCCAGCGCCTCCGCCAGGTGGCCGCCGCCGCATCCGACGTCCAGCACACCCAGGCCGTGGAGATCGCTCGGATCCCCGACGTCCGTGGGGGTCCGGCCGAGCGCGCGGGCACAGACCAGCCGGAAGTACGCCGCGCGGGCGTCGTTCATCTGGCGCAGCAGCGCCACCCGGCCATGTGGCGCCCACCACTCATCGCCAAGGTCGTCGTACCACCGGTTGTCGATCGTGACGGGCATGGCGGGCACCTCCCGCGCTCCGGCTCGCGCTGGCGTCAGGGGCGTTCACTGAACGCTGGCCCCCAGTCGCCGTCGGGCGCCTTCGTGGCCGTGGGCCATCCAGAGGCCATCTGGGGGATGGCCGTCGCGGCCGCAACCGCCGACCCCTGGCGAGATCGACGACGCCACGCCGCGCCGAGACTCGCGCTCGCCCCCACCTGGTTGGAGGCGCGCCCAGTGGGAGCGTCGCCATGGAGGGCGCGCCGCGGATCGGGCGGTCAGGTCCATGCGGATGATAGTATGCCCCATCGCGGTGATGCGTGGTGGCATAGGGTGGCACGCGGTGTCGGGAGGTGCGGCGTGAGTACGGGTCACGGATCCGCGGATGTTGGACCCGCGGCTGTTGGGTCCGCGGACGCGTACATGGTCGAGTCGCCAGTGTTACGGACGTTCATCGGCGCGGTGCGGCGGGCGATGGCGGACGAGCCCGACCCGTCGCGCCGGTTACGCCGGCTGCGCCCGGCCTTCGCGGAGCTGCTGGCCGACCAGACCTGGCTGCCGGAGGAGCTGCGCCAGCCCTACGCGGCGAGCGGGATGGGCCAGGGCATCGGGCAATACCTCGTCTACAAGTCGGCGTCGGGCGATCTCTCACTGTCGGCGCTGGTGCTGCCGGCGGGGGCGACCACGCCGGTGCACGACCACCTGGCCTGGGGGCTGGTGGGCATGTATAGCGGCGCGCAGACGGAATGGGTCTACCGCCGGCTCGACGACGGCGGGGATGACGGCCCCGCGCGGGTGGAGGAGGTGGAACGGCGGGCGTTGGCGGCGGGCGAATTCTACGAGCTACTGCCGCCGGAGGGCGACATCCACCGTGTGCGGGCGACGGACGATGGTCCCTCGATCTCACTGCACCTGCTGGGCAACGACGTGGGCTGCGTCTGGCGTCACCGTTTCGAGCCGGAGCGGGACCTCGTCCACCCCTTCCGGTCGTCGTACGCGAACAGGCCGTGCGCGAGCGAGCCGGGCTGAAGCGTCGCGGCGGGCAACGGCATACATGGGGAGGTGCGCGCATGGTTAGCGAGAGCGATCCCGAGCGCAACGGTAAGCGCGAGCGTCTGACGCTGGGCGTCTTTCTGCCCGGCTGGGAGGACCAGAACGGCGTAGCGCCGTCGTGGGGCGCGATCCGCGACCTGGCGCGCCGCGGCGAGGCGGCCGGCCTGGATGTCCTCTGGCTGCCGGACCACTTCCTGTTGAATCCGACGTGGGGTGGTCGCGACGCGTGGACCCTGCTCGCGGCGCTGGCCGAGGCGACCAGCCGCATCCAGATCGGGACGCTGGTGACCTGCACGGGGTTCCGCGAGCCGGCCCTGCTCGCCCTGATGGCCGCCACGCTGGACGAGATCAGCGGCGGGCGGCTGATCCTGGGGCTGGGCGCGGGCTATCCGGACCGCGACCTGAGCTGGTCGGCCTTTGGCTATCCGACCGACCACCCGACGGGCCGCTTCGAGGAGGCGGTGGAGATCATCGCGCGGCTGGGGCGTGGGGAGCACGTGACGTATCAGGGCCAGTACTACCACACGGATGACGCCGTCCTCCGGATCCGTGGCCCGCGCCCCAATGGACCGCCGATCTGGATCGGCGGCGAGGGGCCGCGGATGATGCGTGCGTCCGTCCGCTGGGCGAATGCCTACAACCTTCGGGTGCATCCCGGCGAGGCGGAGCGGCTGCGCGAGGTCTTTGGCCGTGTGGACGAGGAGTGCGGGGCGCAGGGGCGCGATCCGGCGACGCTGGAGCGCACGGGCTTTGGCCTGGTCTCGCTGGCCGACGCCGCGAGCCTCCCTGACCGCTTCCCCGACCCCAAGCGCACGCGGCCCTTCCACGGCACGCCGGAGGAGGTCGCCGGCGAGCTGCGGGCGCTCTGGGCGGCGGGCATGCGCCACATGGCCTGCATCGTGGATGATGGCGCGACGCCGGGGCCGCTCACGCAGTATCCGGTGCTGAGCGCTGATGGGTTCGAGCGCTTCCTGGCGGTAGCGGAGGCGGTGCGCCGGCTGGAGAGGGCGGAATAATTCACAATGCGGAAACACAGGACACAGAGTCCGCGAAGGAGTGGGAAGTAGCCGCACCCTTCAGGGTGTCCGCTCGCGTTACCACCGGGCCCGCCCGGTGGCTTCGGGCTATTCGCCCATTCGCCGGCCAAGCATGACCGGCGGACAGGCCGGTGTTCGCTAAGCCATACCGCGCCGAGAGCATGATGACACGCGGAACTTCAATTCCGCATCCTCGCCAGACCACCACGCTCGCCCTTGGCCGCTCGCGCCGCGGTCCAGACCCCTCTTCTCGCAAGAAGAGGGGCCGGGGGTGAGGACCCCCAGGGGCCCGGGGCGAGGACCCGGGACCCCCAGGGGCCCGGGGTGAGGACCCGCTATCCATTCAGCGCCGCGCGTGGACGGGGTCGCGCTGGACATCCACGCGCGTGATGGTCAGGTAGGCGACGACGGCGACGATCAGGAGGGTCAGGACGAGGCTGACGGGACCGTCGCCATAGCCGAGGCCGGTCGCGCCCACCGGCTTGCCAAACCAATCGGCGAAGGACGCCCCCAGCGGCCGAGTGATGATGTAGGCGAACCAGAAGGCGACGATGGGGTTCAGCTTGAGCAGCCAGTAGGCCAGCGCCGGCAGGGCGAACAGGGCGATGAAGAGCAGGCCGGCGTCGAGATACCCCAGGGGCTTGCCGGAGCCGGTCAGGGCACCGGACGCGGCCAGGTCGCCGGCGGCGGTGCCCAGGGCGAAGGTCGCCATGACGGTGGCCCAGTAGAACAGTTCGCGGCGGAGCGTGGTGATGCTGTGGATGGAGAGGGTGCGCTCGGTGGCGTACCATGCCGCGAAGATGACCGCCACGCAGGCCGCGAAGAAGACGGTGGAATCCAGATACGAGACGCCGAGGACGATGTGGAGCACGTCGGCGGCCATCGTGCCGAAGACGGCGACCATGACGACGGCCAGCCAGTAGACCCAGGCGATGTAGCGGCGCGTGAGCAGCTGGAGGCCCAGCGCAACTACCAGACCGATGCCGCCGAGTGTGACGGCGACGTAGGGGTTGATATGGAAGACAAGGTAATCGGAGGTGGACTCGCCGAGCGCGGTGGTCAGCAGCTTCGCGATCCAGAAGAAGACGGTGACCTCCGGGACCTTGCGCGCGAGCGTGATCGCCCGCGACATCGGCTCGGTGGGCAGGGCGCTGGCATCGAAGTCCATCGCGTACTGGCGGCGCGGAATGGGTTGGCCCATCGGGTGGTTCTCCTCATCGAACGGCGTGAGCCCAGGCAGAATAGGCGGGCCGCCAGCAGCGGACGAACCGGTTGGCGACGGGCCGACGGCGCGGAGGTGTGGTGACGGAGGTCAGCGCGGCACGGAGAGCATTACAACGGTCCCCTGACCGGGTTGCGAGCGGATGCCCAGCGTCGCGTCGATCAGCGCGGCGCGTTCGTGCATGTTGAGCAGGCCCCAGCTGCCGCGGCGCTGATATTCCTCGCGCAGCCGGTTGACATCGAAGCCGCGGCCGTCGTCGCGCACGACGACCACCAGCGCCTGGGGACGCTCGCGCAGCTCGATCCAGCAGTTCTGGGCCTGGGCGTGCTTGAGCACGTTGTTGATGGCCTCCTGCACGATCGCGAATGTGATCGCTTCGGCGTTGCGCGAGACCCGTGACTCGTAATTCGCCTCGAAGTGCATCCGCGGGCCGTCGCCGGTGTTGAAGCGCTCCAGGAACCGCTGGAGCGCCGCCACGAGCCCCTCGGTCTCGAGCACGAGCGGCCGCAGGTCGAAGAGCAGATTGCGGATGTCGCGGGTAGTGCGCAGCGCCTGCTCGTGGATGGCGCGCAACTCGGAGGGAAGCTTGGCCGGTTCGTTCTCTGTCAGCCGCTGAGCGAACTCCAGCCGCATGGCGATGGTGGCCAGCGCCTGGGCTGGGCCGTCGTGCAGGTCGCGGGCAAGCTGCTTGCGGACGTCTTCCTGGGCGACGATGATGCGGTCGCGCTCGCTGCGCAGGTTGTGGTAGAGCCGGGCGTTGGCCACGGCGGTGGCCGCCTGGGCCGCCAGCGTCTGGAGCAGGTCGAGGTCGCGCGCGTCGAAGCCTTCGCCCCCGCCCGTCTGGGCGACCTCCAGCACGCCGGAGACGCGCCCCTTGAAGATCAGCGCGACACACATCAGCGCCGTCGGCTGGACCCCCAGGACCTCGGCATCCACACCGAGCACGTCGGGTGGGAAGCGCGGATCGGTCGGGTCGTTTAGCAACAGCGGCTCCGCGCTGAGCGCCACCTGGCCGGCGAGTCCCTTGCCCATGGGGATCGGTGGGTGTTCGCGCCGAGGTGTCTGGGGGATGGAGATGCCGCCCAGGCTCGCGGAGCCGTCCAGCTCGCCGGAGGCCGGGGCCATCTCCACCGCCTCGACGTAGAGCGCGTCGCCGCGCGGGTCCGAGAGATAGAGCGCGCTGGCCTTGCCCGCCACCAGGCGGACGGCCGCCAGGGCCACCTGGCGGAGCAGGATGGGCAAGTCGAGCTCGGCGCTGAGGGTGTTGGCGATGCCCTGGAGCACCAGGAGCGCGCGCACCTGCTCGCTGAGCGCGCGATTCTGGCGGGTCAGTCGTTCGTACTCGCGCCGGGTGATGGGCGCGCTGTCGCGCATGCCAGTCGTCATCCCCTCGTCCCCTCCTGGGGCCCCCGCCCGTCCTCCGCCCGTCCTCCGCCCGTTCGCCTCCGGCTACCCGCGCCCCCCGCCTCGCTCACACGAGGGTGAACGCACAAGCGCATGGCCGGGAGACCATGGCGAGGACATGGCGAGGCCAGTATCTCGCGCCGCGTCCATGATGTCGTGGGGTCATTATACTGTGCTGTCCGCGCGCCCGCAAGCGCGCCCTACCCGATCCCGCTGGGAGACGCGCACCCGGCGGGAGTGAGCGCGGACCCTCCGCCCTCTGTACGACCGGGCTCCGTTCCGCTATACTACGGGCACACCGGAGGGCGTTCACCGAACGCCTCCATGGCGGGCATGCCCAGGGGCCAGACAATGGTGCGCCACACGAGACACCACGATGAGCCGGTCTGGCGACGGGTGCCGAGTGCGCGGCGGTGCTCGGGCGGGCATCCCAGCCGATGGCGGGCGGGGCGGTAAGGCGAGGAGGCGCCCTGATGCACGCGGGCACTGGCGCGCATGCACTGGCACGCCACGGTGAGCTGTTCGGGGCGGATCCGTCACCATGACGTCCATGCGACGGGTGATGGAATGGCGCGGCAATGGGTCCGTGGGCGTTGACATGGATGGGAGTGGGTGGGCATGAATTGGGGCAAGCGGCCCGCCGGGCGGATCGCCGCCGCGGCCGTCGTGGCCGCGCTGACCGCGCTGGGGGCGCTGGCGGGTTGCGGTGGCGCGCCCAATCAAGTACAGATGGGGGTCGCGGACTTCCAGCAACACAGCATCACCATCCATGCCGGGCAGGCGGTACACTTCGTGGACCCCGGCAATGGCGGGGGTGTCCACATCCTGTGTGTGGGCCATAACCTGAAGTGCGTCCCCGGTCCCGGCGTCCCGCCCGGACTCGACACGCAGGCCGGGCTCGCGTTCAATCCCGGCGACCCGGCGCGCGATGTCGTCTTCGCCACCGCCGGCACCTATGAGGTCATTTGCACGATCCATCCGGGCATGGTCCTGATGGTGACCGTCCAGTAGGAGGCGTTGCCATGCGTCCCATGTTCGCATCCGCCGGCGCGTCGCGCTCGGGCTGGGGTCCGCGCCGGGCCTGGGTTCCGCGCGCGGCGACCTGGGCCATGCTCGCGCCGGCCGTCGGCCTCGCCGTCACATTGGCCGTCATGCTCGCCGTCGCCGTGGGCGCGGTGGATGGCGGCAGCGTGCGCGCCGCCACAGCGCAGAGCGCGCGCGCGCCGCGGACCGCTGGCCGCGCTCCCGGCGATTCCGCACCCGGCGACTACGCGCCCGCCGCGTCCGTCTGCCCGGATTCAACGACGCCCCGGAGCACTGGCTCCCCGCCCGCTGGCTCGGGCCGGACCATCCACGTGCCGGGCGACATCTCGACCATCCAGGCCGCCGTCGACTCCGCCCACGCGGGCGACCTCGTGCTGGTCGCGTCGGGGACCTACCACGAAGCGGTGCTGGTCTGCACCGCCGACATCACCATTCGCGGCGCGGACCGCAACGCCACCATCCTCGACGGCCAATCACAGCTGCGCAACGGCTTCACCGTGCTGGCCGACGACGTGGTCATCGAGAACATGACCGCGCACCACTACCTGGGCAACGGCTTCTTCTGGACCGACCAGACCGGCTACCGCGGCAGCTATCTGACCGCGTATGACAACGGCGACTACGGCATCTACGCCTTCGGCTCAACCCATGGCCAGTTCGACCACTCCTACGCCTCCGGCAGCCCGGACTCGGGGTTCTACATCGGCCAGTGCTTCCCCTGCGACGCGCTCATCACAAACGTCACCAGCGAGTGGAACGGACTCGGCTACTCCGGGACCAACGCCGGCGGGAATCTGGTGATCGAGAACTCGGAGTGGGACCGCAACGCGGCCGGCATCGTCCCCAACACCCTCGATTCCGAGCGCATGCCTCCCGAGCGCGGGACGGCCATCATCCACAACTACGTCCACGACAACGGCAACCTCGACGCGCCGGCCTTCGCGCTGGAGCGGCCGCCGCTGGGCATCGGGATCACCGTGCCGGGTGGCGACTTCAACTACATCGCCGACAACCGCGTGGAGCGCAATTCGCTCTATGGTATCGCCATCATCGGCAATGTGGACGCGAATTTCTGGCTCGCGTCCGGCAATGTGGTGACGCACAACGTGATCCGCGCGTCCGGAAGCGCCGACCTGGCGCTGGCCGCGCCGATCGGCGCCAATAACTGCTTCTCCGACAACCAGGCGACGAGCACGCTGCCGCCGCTGCTGGAGGTGACGCACGCCTGCGGGACGCCGCTGCCGCTGAACGGCGGCGGGGATTTCGGCATCACCGAGAAGCTGCTGGCGCGCTTTGTCAACGCCTCGGGTCCCAACGCGCGCATCCGCGACTATCGGACGGTGCCGGCGCCGGCGCCGCAACCCACCATGCCCGGCGTGGACGGCCCGACGGGGCCGATCTTCACCGCCGCGTTCCCATCCGGACTCTTCGGCCAGGGCGCGCTGCCCACGGCCGTCGCCCCAGGAGGTGCCGCCATGCTCGCGCCGCTCGGCTTCACGGGTTATTCAGTTGTCCAGATCCTGCTCTCGCTCTACGGGAACCTGCTGCTCTTCGCGCTCTATGCCGCGTGGCTGGCCGTGGCGTTCGTGGAGCTGGCGCATCGCGATGACCTGGCGTCGGGCCGGCGCCTCGGTTGGGGTGCCCTGGTCGTGGGGGTGCCGATCCTCGGCCCGATCGTGTATTATTTCGCGGGCGGCTCGAAGCTGAGTCAGCGCTTCCGGCTGGGCCTGGTGGTGGGCGCGCCAGTGCTCTGCCTGGTGATCACCGCCATCCTGATGGTGATCGCCAACTTCACGCTGTAGCGCTGGGAGGCGAGATGGCGAGCGAGTGGCGGCGCGGCGAGTATGTCGTCAGCACGGACCCGGAGCGGCTGGACCTGGACCTTATCCACGGGTTCCTGACGGCGAGCTACTGGGCACATGGCATCCGGCCGGAGGTCGTGCGCCGCTCGATCGCCGGCGCGCTGCCGTTCGGGCTCTACCACGGCGAACGCCAGGTGGGGTTCGCGCGCGCCGTCACCGATGGCGCCACCTTCGCCTATGTCGCCGACGTCTTCGTGCTCGAGGAGGAGCGCGGGCATGGGCTGGCCACCTGGCTGATGGAGTGCATGGTGGCGCATCCGGACCTCCAGGGTCTGCGCCGCTGGATGCTGGCGACGCGCGACGCGGCCGGGCTCTACCGCAAGGTGGGCTTCGTGCCGCTGGCGAGTCCGGAGCGCTGGATGGAGCGCCACATCCCCGACGTGTATCGGCGGCCGCTACAGCCAGAGTAGAACGGCGCACAGCGCCTCGCTGTATGAAGCGTGCGTGTGGAGTAGAGACGCTAGCGCGGGTGTGGTATCATTGGGAACAAGCTCAGCCAGCAATCTCGGGCCGGGCGGAGCTCCGGTCTGGGAAGGTGCCCGGCCAGGGATGAGCACGGGCACGTGTGACGCCGAGGGCACGCCACCGGTACGCCGGTGGCGAGGAGGTGCGGCATGTCGAATCCATGGGATCGCCTGCGCGGGAAGCGCGATGGGGAGCGCGGGCACAACCACTCCGGCAAAGTCGACGAGGACTACTCGGTCGAATACCACGAGGAGCACCACGTCCACACCGCCGGTCTGGACCAGCCTCAGCAGGCGCCCTCGACCAATCCGCTCCCGCCCTATCCACCTACTCAAGAACCGCGGAGGGTGACCAACATGGGACACGACAATGGGTCGGACAACGGTGGCGGGTCGCACCGCGGGGGCATGACCGGTAAACTTCAGCAAATGGGGAACGATCAGGCGAAGCTGATGGGCTTCCTCGGGAACGCCGTGGCCGCGTTCGTGGGCCGCGGGTTGAAGGAAGCCGCCGACCTCGCTGGTCCTGATGCTCCCGGCCAGATCCTGGAGTCGGCCGCGCGCATCCTCTTCGAGAACGTGCGCAAGCGCAATGTGCCACAACTGCGCGAGCTGGCGGACAGTCTGGAGAGCGAGCTGAGCAACGCGATCTGGGTCTGCGAACAAGAGAACGAGCGGCTCAACCTCGACGCGCCCGACCCTTTCACCCTGCAGGCGAGCCTCCTCCAGCTCGAGGGCGTGGCGCGCTTCCTGGAGACCGGCTATGTGAACTACTTCCAGGCGCTGCAGCAGCGCGACCCCAACCTGCCGCTGATGGTTCCCTCCACGAGCCCATCCGTCTACGGGGCGCCGGCGGGCATCGAGCCGCAGCCGCTCTCGGAGGACCAGCGAAAAAAGCTCGCGAAGCACATGCGCGAGGCCATCACCTGGGTCTCGCAGGCGCTGACTCACCTCCAGACCACGATCTCGAAGGAAAAGAAGCGGACCGACGGCCCGCAACTGGGCCAATCGGGCCAACCGGGCGCCACCAACCCGATGCCGACGATGACGCTCGGCGGCAACGTGAACGCGCTGGCGCTCACCAATGCCATCAGCGAGATGCCAATGCTGGCCAAGAAGCTGAACAGCGATTGCGCGCGGTTCCGCGACGAGCTGTATCGCCGGCGCACCGGTGGCCTGGGGGGGCTGTTCGGGCGCTAGGAAGCCGCCGCTCGCGCGGAATCCCCCTCTCCCGCAGGGAGAGGGGGGATTAGGGGGTGAGGCCCCCCTACTTGTCGCGCTCGGTCTGGGCCAGCGCCGCCTGGGCGGCGGCCAGCCGCGCCACGGGCACGCGGAACGGTGAGCAGCTGACGTAGTCGAGGCCCACTTCGTCGCAGAAGGCGATGCTGTCGGGGTCGCCGCCGTGCTCGCCGCAGATGCCCACCTCCAGGTGCGCGTTGGCCTTGCGGCCTTCCTCCACGGCGATGCGGATCAGCCGGCCCACGCCCTCGCGGTCCAGGGTCTGGAACGGATTGGTCTTGAGGATCTTGACCGGCTCACTCATCCCCGGCTCGGGCAGCCCCTCGACGTACTTCAGCAGGAACTTGCCCTCGGCGTCGTCGCGGCTCATGCCGAACGTCGTCTGGGTCAGGTCGTTGGTGCCGAAGCTGAAGAAGTCGGCCACGGCGGCGATCTGCCCGGCGGTCAGGGCCGCGCGCGGCAGCTCGATCATCGTGCCGAACTTGTAGTCCACATCGCCGCCGGCCTCCCCGGCCACCTCTTTGGCCACCGCCTCCAGCTGGCGCCGGACCTCGCGCAGCTCGTTCACATGCCCCACCAGCGGGATCATGATCTTGGGCTGGAGCTTGATGCCCTCCTTGGCCACCACCGCCGCCGCCTCCAGGATCGCTCGCGTCTGCATCACGTTGATCTCGGGGAAGAGCAGCCCCAGCCGGCAGCCACGCAGCCCCAGCATAGGGTTCATCTCGCGCATCCCCGCCACCGCGTTCAGCAGCGTGCGCTTGCGCTCAAGCTCCTTCGGGTCCTTGCCGTTGGTCTCGAGCCGCGTCACCTCCACCAGCAGCTCTTCGTAGCTGGGGAGGAATTCGTGGAGCGGCGGGTCGATCAGCCGGATGACCACAGGATAGCCCGCGCCGGTCTTGGGGTCGCGCATCGCGCGGAAGATGCCCTCGAAGTCGGCGCGCTGGAATGGCAGCAGACGGTCAAGGGCGGCCTGGCGCTCCTCGGGCTTCGCCGCCAGGATCATCTCCTGGACGATCGGCAGGCGCTCCTGCTCCATAAACATGTGCTCGGTGCGGCAGAGGCCGATGCCCTGGGCGCCGAAGGCGACGGAGCGCTGGGCGTCGCGCGGGTAGTCGGCATTGGCCCAGACCCCCAGCCGGCGCCGCTGGTCAGCCCAGCCCAGCAGGGTGCGCAGGTCGGACTCCTTCTCGTAGCTGGCCTCCACCGTCTTGATGGTGCCCTGGTAGACCTCGCCGGTCGTGCCGTCGATCGAGAGCGTCTCGCCCTCGCGCAGCACCGTGCCCGTGGCCGTCACGGTCAGCTCGCGCCGCTCGTAGTCCACGCGGATGCCCTCACAGCCGACAACGGCGGGCAGGCCGAGACCGCGCGCCACCACCGCCGCGTGGCTGCCGGTGCCGCCGCGGCTGGTGAGGATGCCCTTGGCGACCAACATGCCGTGGACGTCGTCGGGGCTGGTCTCCTGCCGCACCAGGATGATGGCCTCCCCGGCCTTGCCGGCGGCCTCGGCGCGGTCGGCGTCGAAAATCGCCTTGCCGACCGCGGCGCCCGGTGAGGCGTTGACGCCCTTGGCGAGCTGGCGCCCCTCGCTCCGCGCCTGTTTGATCGCCGCCTCGTCGTAGCGCGGCAGCAGCAATTGCACCACCTGCTCGGGGGTCACGCGCTGGATCGCCTCGTCCTCGGTGATCAGCTTCTCGCCCACCATGTCCACCGCCGTCTTCACGGCGGCGGCGGCGGTGCGCTTGGCGGAGCGGGTTTGCAGCATGTAGAGCCGGCCGCGCTCGATGGTGAATTCGAGGTCCTGGACATCACGATAGTGCTTTTCCAGGCGCTCCGCGATCTCCTTGAACTGGTCGTAGACGGCGGGCATCTCCTGTCGCATGTGGGCGATCGGCGACGTGTTGCGGATGCCGGCCACCACGTCCTCGCCCTGGGCGTTCACCAGGTAGTCGCCATAGAGCGCGTCCTCGCCGGTGGATGGGTCGCGGGTGAAGGCGACGCCAGTGGCGCTGGTGGTGCCCAGGTTGCCGAAGACCATGGTCTGGACGTTGACGGCGGTGCCGAGGTCATGGGGGATCTTGTTGAAGTTGCGGTAGTCGATAGCGCGCTTGTTGTTCCACGAGGCGAAGACCGCCTCGATGGCCAGACGCAGCTGCTCGTAGGGCTCCTCGGGGAAGGGCCGGCCCGACGCCTGGCGCGCGATCGTCTTGAAGTCCTCGACCATCTGCTTGAGGTCGGTGGCGGGGATCTCGGCGTCGGTCGTGGCGCCGGTGCGCTCCCTGTATTGCTCGATGGTGTGCTCGAACGCCTCGGGCTTCGCGTCCAGGACGATCTTCGAGAACATCTGGACGAAGCGCCGATAGGCGTCGTAGGCGAAGCGCTCATCGCCACCAGCGGCGATCAGGCCCTGGACCGTCTCGTCGTTAAGGCCCAGGTTGAGCACGGTGTCCATCATGCCGGGCATGGAAAACTTCGCGCCCGAGCGGACCGAGACCAGCAGCGGGTTGGCGCGGTCGCCGAAGGTCTTGCCGGTGTCACGCTCCACCACGCGCAGGGCCGCCAGCGCCTGGTCCCAGAGGCCGGCGGGGAACTGCTTGCCCTCGCGGTAATACTCGTTGCAGGCCTCGGTGGTGATGGTGAAGCCGGGGGGGACGGGCAGGCCGGCGTTGGTCATCTCGGCCACACCGGCGCCCTTGCCGCCGAGCAGGTCACGCATCTTCGCGTTGCCCTCGGCGAAGAGGTAGACCCATTTACGTGGCGATTGGGCCACGGCCTCATCCAGCGTCATCTCTTGTGTCTGTGCCAACGCGCTATCCTCCTCGCTCGATGATGTCGCCTACCGATGGTGAGTGGAGACCGCTCCAGCGCTCGTGCCGCGCGTCCGTAGTGGGTGAGGTCGCCCGCACGTGTGCCCGCGCCATGGACCATGGCCGCGGATCATGTCGGATTGCGGCGCACCGCGGGCCATTATACCCCCGGCGCTCCGGTGGGCGCATTCGCACGCGCCGCCACGCGTGCGTGCCAACCATCCAGGTCCGCGAGATCGGATCATCCAATCCGCGGCGGCTCGTGTATCCCCCTAAGAAGCCCGGAACCAGGTGGAGAGACGTCCTCTCCCCCGGCCGCTGGGGTCCCTTCCCCCCGGCCCCTCCCCGTTGCGACGGGGAGGGGAGTCAGGCCCGCGACGCAAGGCGGCCAACGGCGGGCGGCGAGCAGGAGGGCGACCCGTGACTGGGATCGGCGCGGGGAGGCGAGACGGGATGGCGGCCCACCGGGGCCGTGGAGCATGCCGAGAAGACGGAGAGGGCGAGACGCCTATGGATCTGAGCATCGGAGCTCCCCGCGCGGGGACCCCTGAGCGGCCCCACGGGCGCCGCCCGGTGCGGCTCGCCGCCCGGCCTT